>CALJXB010000355.1 GCA_937974415.1 uncultured Kiloniellales bacterium | reverse complement strand
GGTCGCCCGGATTGGGCTCGCCGATATTTCCATTGCCACGCTGCAGAATGATTTCGCCGCCCTCTGGAGCGTGGGGCACATGGTGCTGCAGGACCGGGCAAGCGAAGCCTATGTGCCGGAGCTGGCCCTGGCGGCCGAGGCAGAGCTGGTCCCCGAGCACGAAGTGCGCCTGCCCTGGTTCTATCCGCCGCCCGTCTTCGCGCTCGTCGCCCCTTTGGCGGCGCTCCCCTTTCTCCCGGCCTTCTTCCTGTGGTCGGGCGGGAGCCTCGCCTATCTGGCATGGTCGGTACGGGCCTTGGCGCCGTCCACGCCTGCCGTCTGGCTGTTGCTCGCCTCGCCGGGACTCTTCTGGATCCTCAGGTTCGGCCAGACCGGCGTGCTCGCAGCGGCGCTCCTAGGCAGCGCGCTCTTTTTCATGGCGCGCGGGCGGCCCCTATCGGCCGGCATTCTGATCGGCCTCCTCACCTTCAAGCCCCACCTGGGCCTTCTGATTCCCTTCGCCCTCGTCGCCGGCAGGCAGTGGCGAGTCTTCGTTGCGGCGGCCCTGACCACCCTCGCCCTTGCCGCAGCCAGCGCGCTCGTCTTCGGTGCCGAGGTCTGGCCGCGTTTCCTCGAAGCCATGGAGGTTGCCGCGGCCATGCAATCCCGCGGCGCCCTGCCACACGACCAATTGGTCAGCCTCTATGCCGCCCTCAGGACGCTCGGCCTCGCCAACGGACCCGCCTTGGCGCTGCAGGCTCTGCTGGGGCTCGCGGTTCTGACCCTGGTCGTGCGGGTCTGGCACGTCATGGGGGCGTGTCTCATGTCGGGCGCGCTCTTGGCCGCCGGCAGCCTGCTCGCCGCGCCCCATGTCCTCGGCTATGACTTGGCGGTCGCCGCGCCAGCGGTGGCGATCCTCGCCACCGACGGCTGGCGCCGGGGCTGGCTGCCGGGCGAGCGGGAAGGCTATATGCTGATCTGGCTCTGGCCCCTTTTCTCGGGCGTGATCGCCGAGCTCACCGGCTTCCCGGTCGGCGTCGCCGGCAGCCTGCTGCTGTTCGCCCTGGCCTACCGCCGCTGCCGGTCGTTCGGGCCGGAGGCAACAGTCTAGGCCCCTTTCCCGCCACCCTATCTTGCGCGAGACTGGCGGGGATGAGCGACACGCCGGGGAAGAGGGGGGCGTACCCATGCTGACGGTCTATAGCGAGGATCACCGGGGCCACGCCCCCAAGTACGAGCTCACCTTCGGCGAGTTCCTGCCCTGCTTCGAGAAGCCGTCCCGGGCCGAGATGGTGCTCGCCCGAGTGAAGGAGGTGGGCCTGGGAGAGGTCATCGCCCCGCAGGACTTCGGCCGGGCGCCCTTGGCCCGGGTCCACAGCGAGGCCTTCCTGGACTTCCTGGAGGCCGCCTGGGGGCTCTGGACGGCCGAGACCGGCAGCGCGGCCGACGCGCTCCCCGAGGCCTTCGTCACCCGCGGCCTGCGCCAGGTCGTGCCCGAGTCGATCTACGGCAAGCTCGGCTACTACGCCATCGACTGCGCCGCGCCCATCACCGCCGGCACCTGGGCCGCCGCCCGCGCCTCCGCCAACGCGGCCTTGACCGCCCAGCGCCAGGTGGCCGAGGGCGCGGAGAGTGTCGGGGCCGCCTTCGCCCTCTGCCGGCCGCCGGGCCACCACGCCTCGGCCGACACCATCGGCGGCTACTGCTACCTCAACAACGCGGCGATAACGGCCCAGGCCTTCCGCGACCAGGGCGCCAAGCGGGTCGCCATCCTCGACGTGGACTACCACGGCGGCAACGGCACCCAGACGATCTTCTACCGCCGCGCCGACGTGCTCTTCGCCTCTCTCCACGGCCACCCCAAGACGGAGTACCCCTACTATCTGGGCTACGCCGAAGAGACCGGCGAGGGCGAAGGCGAGGGCGCGAATCTCAACTATCCCCTGGAGCAGGGCACCGAGTGGCCGGCCTACGAAGCGGCCCTCGACGACGCCTGCGCCAGGATCGACGCCTACGGCCCCGACGCCCTCGTCATCTCCCTCGGCGTCGACACCTTCAAGGAGGACCCGATCTCCAAGTTCAAGCTGGAGAGCGAGCACTATCCCCGGATCGGCGAGAAGATCGCGGCCCTGAAGCGCCCGACCGTGTTCCTCATGGAGGGCGGTTACGCGGTCGAGGAGATCGGCATCAACGCCGTCGGCGTCCTCACCGGCTTCGAGGGGGCGGGGTGAAGGGCGGCAAGCGGTTCTCGGCCCCCAAGCCCGCACTCTCGGGCATGGGATTTTGGAAGCATCCGTTTTGGGTCCTTGGGGCCCTCTTCCTCGCCTGCTTCCTGCTGTTCAACTTGGCGGAGGACCCGGGGTGGAAGAACACCTGGACCGGCCTCAGCTTAGTCTGTTTCGGGGGGTGCGGCCTCGCCTTGGTGTGCGGCGGCATCAAGAGCGGCGTGATCCCCTTTGGGGTCGTGCTGTTTCGGAGGGCGGAAAACCCGTTCTTGTTTTGGGTTCCCGTCGTCGTCCTGGCCACGATAAGCCTCGCAGTGCTAGCAGCTGGCATCTCGGCTCTGTCAGGAGAGCCCCAATGAGGCAGGATCTCTTGCGACGATCGCGGCCCTGAAACGCCCCACGGTGTTCCTCATGGAGGGCGGCTACGCGGTCGAGGAGATCGGCATCAACGCCGTCGGCGTGCTGACCGGCTTCGAAGGCGCGGGGTAGGGGCGGCAAGGCTTTCTTGACCCTCGGCCCCCTATCCTGGGGCATGAGCGCTTC
>CALJXB010000354.1 GCA_937974415.1 uncultured Kiloniellales bacterium | reverse complement strand
GTGGCCCTGCTGGCCGCCTTGGAAGCCGACGGGCCGGACAGCCTGGTGATCGACATGATCGAGCAGGGGCTCGACGCGGCCACGCAACGGGCCCTCATCGCCCATCTGCGCCGTCGCGGCGCGGAGGGACGGCCGCTGTTCGTGACCACCCGATCCTGCGTGATCCTGGACTTGGCATCGGTCGGCGCACACGAGGCGATACTCCTCTGCCCCGCCAATCACAGCCCGCCCATTCGGGTCGCCCCTTGCCCCGGCGCCCAAGGCTATGAGGCCGTCGCCACCTGCCTCGCCTCGCCCGAGGTGCGGGCACGCACCGCGGGCGTGATCGCCTGGCGGCCGGCGGCAGCGTGAGCCGGCTTAGCCGTCGATTCTATAGCTCCGGTCAAAGCCTGCTCAGCACGACGGGAGACGCGCAGTCCATTCTCCCATAGGTGTCGACACCGTACTGGCCATGGGCCCGATCCTCTTGGAAAGTGAGGATGACCGCTAAAAAACGGGCGGCCGGCACGTTCTCATAGGCCGGCGTCTTGGCAGCTCTCGCTTTGACGGCTCCGCCTCGACCGCCCAGCGTGCCACGAACGGCATATTCCACATCGTCTCGCCATACCGTTCCGACAAGGTTGCGTCCGTGGATTTGGAGATCCATCGCCCACCCGCTGCCACAAGCGTCTTGTGCCGCCCGGCCGACCCATCGCCCATCGCCATCCGAGGCAGCGCCGTCGGACACGGCCTGTCCGTCGGTCCCCAAACCTGGAGCATTTTCGGGTTTCGCGATCAATCTCAGTTTTACATAATCGGGGTACTTGTTGTCCGCTCCCGTGGCCGAGTCGAACGCCCAACCAATTCCGCCACCCAGAGCTATGTTCGCCCAGGTCGCAGCTTCGACGCCGGACTCTAGCTCGACAGTCGCGACCTCGTATCCGTCCTTCCGGCACTCCAGGGTGATGTCGTGCTTGGTTTTCTCGACCACGACCCAGCCCAGAGTCGTGGTGCTGGCAACCACCTCCCCCTCCCGCAAAAGTCGGCAATCCGCTCCGGTGGGTATTGACTGGATTGCGATGGATTGTTCGGTTCCCTCGATGATGGAAGCGCAGGCCGGCAAGAGCAGCACCAATGGGAGCAGAACGACGAAGCTAGGTCTCAACACGGAATTCCTCGCAGTAGCCCCGGACATCGCCAAAGCTGGTAGCCCCTGAGGCCCCAGGCGGTCCAACTCCGTTTGGACCAGCAGCTCCGTTCGTTCAAGCTTGCTGATTGCATCGGCCTCGCTATCCTATTGCCAGACCGGCGCAAGAATAGGGAGACCCGCCGTAAGCTCAGCTCTGGCAGAGCCAAAAACCCCCGCGCCAGCACCGACAGCACGTCGGCCCTCCCCGAGACGGACTTTTAGCGGCCATGGTGGAGAGCGGGCATCGGTCCAAGACACAGCACCTGCACGAGAGGATCTATCGCGTGGTGCGGCAGATCCCGGCCGGCCAGGCCGCGACCTACGGCCAGGTCGCCCTGGTCGCCGGCCTGCCATCGGCGCGAATGGTGGGCCGCGCTCTAGCGGCCTTGCCCGGCAAGTCTGAGGTGCCCTGGCACCGGGTCATCAACAGCCAGGGCAAGCTTGCGCCTCGCAGCGACGGCAAGCCCGACCCGGAGCAGCGCCGCCGGCTGCGCGCCGAAGGCGTGCACCTGGACCGCCAGGGCCGCATCGATTTCGCCAGGGTCGCCTGGACCGGCCCGACCTGGTCCTTCCTCGAAGCCGAAGGCTACGACTTGGAAGAGCTGATCCTGAAAAGCCGCCACCGCCGGCGCACCGGCCCCTGGTGCCGCTGGCGCTTTTGATCGGGCGTTCGGGTCTGCCCCGCGCATTCGCGGCGATAAATTTCAAACGGACGCGGTCCCTTCTGTTGCCATTTCAGCCGGCCTCGCTATCCTATTGTCAGACTGGCGTAAAGATGGGGGACCGTCGTTGGCTCAGCCGCGGCGGAGCGAGAAGCCCCGGCGCCGGCGTGCGGATTGCAGGTCCGCAGGGATTGCTTGAACGGGGAGAAAAAGATGCTCAGGACAATAGTCACTAGCGCCGTGATCGCGGCGCTCGGTCTCGTTGCCACATCGATCGAGCGTAGCGCCGATGCGGCCAACGAACGCTTCTTGAAGGTTTTGGAGCGCGGCAAGATCGTCGTCGGCGTCAAGGCCGACTACAAGCCGTGGGGGTTCCGCGACTCCAGCGGCAACCTGGTCGGCATGGAAATCGACATGGCCCAGGACGTGGCCGACGCGCTGGGGGTCGAGCTCGAGCTGGTGCCGGTACAGTCGTCCAACCGCATGCAGTTTCTCGAGCAGGGCAAGATCGACCTGATGATCGCCACCATGTCGGACCGTGCGGACCGGCGTAAGGTGGTCGGCATTCCAGAGCCCAACTATTACACCTCCGGCACCAACGTGCTGGCCAAGGCGGGCATCGTCAGCGCCTGGGAGGATCTGCGCGACAAGCCGGTCTGCGGCAAGCAGGGCGCCTTCTACAACAAGGTGGTGGCCAAGCGCTACGGCGCCAAGATCGTAGCCTTCGTCAACAATGCCGAGGCCAAGCAGGCGTTGCGCGACGGCAAATGCATCGCCTGGGTCTACGACGATTCGTCGATCGGCTCGGATCTGGCGTCCGGCGAGTGGGGCGACTTCGAGATGCCGCTCGCGTCCGAGGACAACAATCCTTGGGGCCTTGCCGTTCCGGTCGAGGAGATGGGCGGCATCTGGGGTACCTTCATGGCCGGCATGAGCTATCGCTGGCACGTCTCCGGCCGGCTGATCGAGCTGGAGGAAAAGTGGGGCATCCAGCCGACCCCCTTCCTCAAGATGCAGCAAGAAAAGCTGATGCCGGACCGGGCGCACCTGCAGTAGGCTCGATTTAGGATCTTTGGGCGGGCTCTTTCCACGGGCCCGCCCGGATCCAACCGGCGGGTTATCCGGGACCGGCCGGTCCGAATGCGGTGAATCGCGCCGAGGCGACGGTTGCGGGGGGCTGCCGTGCTTGAATATATCGCACCATTTTTTCTGAAGCTCTATGACGAAACCGGCTGGAATTTCGTCATGTTCTACGAGCAGTACGAGTACGACCGCTTCATGGCGGCGGTCTGGACGTCGCTGAAGCTGATCGTTGCCTGCCTGATCTTCAGCCTCGTCGTCGGCATCATCGGGGCCTGGGCCCAGGGCGCCAAGTCGCGGATCGTCCGCCTCGGCATGGCCGGGTACATCCAGATCTTCCGCAATACCCCGCCCTTCGTGCAGCTGCTGTTCTTCTATTTCGTGATCGCCAAGATCACGCCGGAGGTCGACAAGGGCGGCTACGTCGAGCCGGTGATCGGCAGCTTCGGCTGGGCGGTGATCGCCCTCGGCTTCTTCGCCGGCGCCTTCAACACGGAGATCTTCCGCTCCGGCATCGAGGCGGTGCCGACCTCGACTCGGGAGGCCGCAGAAGCGCTCGGCTACACCCGGCTCAAGTCCTACATCTACGTAATCTTTCCGCTCGCTTTCCGGGTCTGCCTGCCGTCGCTCAACAACAACCTGGTGAACCTGCTGAAGACCACCACGCTGGCCTACGGCATCGCCGTGCCGGAGATGATGTACACGGCCAACCAGATCTGGTCCGACAACGTCAACGTGCCGGAGATGATGATCGTCCTCTTCGTCTACTACATCGTGCTGGTCGG
>CALJXB010000353.1 GCA_937974415.1 uncultured Kiloniellales bacterium | reverse complement strand
GACATCACGCCGGGCCTGGTGGGAGACGCCATCAAGGACCACCACGTCCTCGACGACGGCGATGTCATCGCCTTGTCCGGCGCGGTACCTTATAGCTACGGCTACGGCTCGCCGGTCGTTTAGGCTGGCGCCCTATCGCAGCTTCTGAATTCCCGGATCGGCCCGACATGGCGCATGACGCAGATTCCGGGCCGAGACGTCGGCCCGCGGCAAAACCCAGGTATCGTCGGGACACCGGACCCGCCTGGCTATCGGCCAGCTACCGGCCTTTCTTCCTTTTGGCGGGCCTGTGGTCGATGATCGTTCTGCCGCTCTCCGTCGCAGCCATTCTCGGCCTCCTGCCCGAGGCGCTCGTCCTCGATCCCCTGCGCTGGCACTTCCACGAGCTCATGTTCGGCTACATCGCAGCGGCCGTCGCCGGCTTCCTGCTGACCGCCATCCCGAACTGGACAGGCCGGCTGCCGCTGCAGGGCGGTCCGCTGCTGCGCCTGGTCTGCTTGTGGGGCGCCGGGCGCCTGGCCATGCTGGCGGCCGGGACTATCGGGCCCTTGGCCGCGGCGGCGCTGGACTCGCTGTTCCTCGCCGTGCTGGCCGGGCTGGTGGCTCGCGAGCTGGTCGCCGGGCGAAACCGGCGGAACCTGCCCATGCTGGCCATTCTCGCCGCCTTTCTCGGCGCCAACATAATGTTCCATGCGGTCTCCCTCGGGTTGCTGCCGGACGACGGTTTCGACCGGCGCAGCGCCGTCGCCTGCATCGCTTTTCTGGTCGCCCTGATCGGCGGCCGGGTGACCCCCAGTTTTACCCGCAACTGGCTGGTAAAACATGAGGCCGCCGAATTGCCGGCCAGTTTCGGACCGCTCGACCGGGCGACTTTGCTGGCGACGCTCATCGCGCTGGCGGTCTGGGTTATCGCCCCCGAGGGCCCCGCCTGCGCCGCTGCCGCGGCCCTCGCGGCGGCGCTCACGCTCCTGCGCCTGCTGCGCTGGCAGGGCCACAGGGTCTTGGGCGAACCGCTGCTTTGGGTGCTGCATCTCGGTACACTTTGGCTGGCGGCCGGCTTGGCCCTGCTGGCGGCCAGTGCGCTCGTCGGGGCTATCCCGAGCGTTACCGCCATTCACGCCCTGACCGCCGGGGCCATGGGCACCATGACCATGGCCGTCATGAGCCGCGCCATCCTCGGGCACGGCGGCCACGAGCTCAGGGCCGGTCCCGGCCTGAGCTGGGCGTTCGTGCTGGTAAGCCTGGCCGCCGCGGCCCGCATCAGCGCGAGCCTGGCGGACGATCTCTACCTGTCGCTCATAACCCTCTCGGTGGCGGCTTGGATCGCGGCCTTTGCGCTCTTTCTTCTGGTCTGCGGGCCAAAGCTGTTGACAGCCCGCGCGAGGCCGGCCGACGACTCCTAAAGCAGCCTCTTGTGACCGCCGCCGCCCTCGGCAACCAAGGCCTGCCTGACGCCAAGCTCGCGCAGCGTTGCTTCGGCGAGGCCGAGCCGCCCGGCGACCGCCAGGGCCGTGGAGAGGGCATCCGCGTCGCAGGCCCGCTCAGCGACCACGCTGACGGCCCGGATGTCTCGGGCGCAGCTACCGCTGCGCGGATCGAAGAGGTGATGAAAGCGCCCGGCGGGATCGAACCACAGGCCGGCGGCCGACGAGGTGGCGAGCGCCGCGTCGGCCAGCTCGATCCGTTCGGACACATCGCCGGACTTGCCCGGCGTCCGGAGCCCGACCTGCCACGGCAGGCCGTCCGCGGAACGCCCCACGGCCCGCATTTCCCCAAGGGTGACGAAAACCCGGTCCAGTCCCTGCGCGCGCAGCAGCTCCGCCACCCGGTCGGTGATATAGCCCTGGGCGATACCGTTCAAGGTGACCGCCATGCCCGGCCGCAGCAGGCGAACCCGATCAGGCGCCACCTCGAGTGCGCGGTGGTCGACCAAGCCGGCAGCCGCCTCGACCTCGCGGTGCGGAGGCCCGTCGGGATCGGCCCCTTGGCGGGCGAAGTGCCGGCTGTAGAGGGTCCAAAGGGGCTGGACCGTGACGTCGAAGGCGCCGTGGGTGCGCCGGCTCCAGGCCTGCGCCCGAGCGAGAAGCTCGACCAGCTCCGGCGGCGGTCGGTCGAGTTGGCCCCGGGCGTTGAGGCGCGCCACCACGGAGTCCGGCCGGTAGAGGCTGAAGACGGCCTCCAGCCGCTCGACCTCGCCGAGCGCCAGGCCCACGAGGCGCTTGGCAGCGGCGGGGTCGGGATGGGCGACCGCCAGCTCCGCCCGGGCGCCCAGGGCCGTGCCGGTCCAGCGCCAAACTGGAACCTCACTGCCGCCCGGGCCACCCGGGCCGCCCGGCGCGGCCTTGCCCTGGCCTATCAGGGCTGGCAATCCGACGCCGGCTGCGGCGGCCACAAGGCAGAGCGTTCTTCGTCGCCCGACCGGTCGCCCCGCCTCGCCTAAGCCGCAAGCTTGAGATTGCATTCCGACCAGATCTCCGAGAGCGCGGCGATGAGGCGGTCCATGTCTTGGTCGCTGTGGAGCGGCGAGGGGGTGAGGCGCAGGCGCTCGGTGCCGCGCGCCACCGTGGGGTAGTTGATCGGCTGCACGTAGATGCCGTGGCGGCTCATGAGGGTGTCGGTCACCCGC
>CALJXB010000352.1 GCA_937974415.1 uncultured Kiloniellales bacterium | reverse complement strand
CTGCCCAGGAGCGGACGTTCGACCGGCGGCATCAGGTTCCGTAGAGGCCGTGCAGGACTTCGAGGCACAAGACGAAAATCGAGATTCCGGCGACAAACGTGAGCCCGAACTGATTCCAAATGCCCAGGTCGTCCCAGAAATCGATCAGCTTTTGTCCGCAGCTTCGCATGGGTTCCATCCCGTTTCGCCGCGTAGTCTGTTCCATCGAAACGCCCTTAATTAATGGTCATCGAATTGGTTTGCAGCAAGACCCTTTAACGGATCGGCAAGGCCGGTCTCATGCGGACGCTGCCGGCCCCGTCGAGGCCCTCGAAACCCAATTTGGCTTGGAAGGCGTAATTTGAGCCTCAACAAATGAGCCGCGCGCCCTACCCCCCACGGGGCTTGCTGCGCTGCCACTGAGCCAGCTTGTCGCGGGCCGTGCGCGCGGCCTGGCGGGCGTAGGCTTCGGCGCTCTCGGTACGGGCGGTCAGTTCGATGACATAGCCGTTGGGGTCGCGGAAATAGATCGAGCGGATGAAGCCGTGGTCCGCCACGCCGCGTGTTTCCACGCCCGCCGCCTTGCCCTTCTCGAACATGGCCTGGAGCGTCGCCAGATCGACCTCGAGGGCGATGTGCAGGTCGTAGTCGTGCTGGGCCTTGAAGTCGAAGGGGCTCCCCGGCACTTCGAAAAAAGCCAGGAAAGAGCCGTCGCCGAGCCGGTAGAAGCTATGCAGGACGCGGATCTCACGGCCGGTCTTGGTCTCGGCGATCTCGAAGGCGTCGGCCAGCGGCAGGCCCAGGAAATCCTCGTAGAAGCCGCGCGTCTCCTCGGAATCCCGGCAGCGGTAGGCGTTGTGATGCAGGCCTTGGATCATGATTTCTGCTCCACACGGATCGACTGGGCGGAACCGCAAACGGCCGAGCCGATTATACCCCCTATACGCCGACAGGTCTCCCGGCGGCGCAATACGCCCGCTATTCTCGCGGGAGTAAAACCATCGATCCCTTACGGCGGAATTTGCAAGCGTGGCGAACGGCAGGAAAGGATCGTCGATGAACCGAGAGATCACAGTTAAGTATACCGAAAACGAACGCCATTAACCTTAATGAATCTCAATATAGATTGCGCCTAACGGAACCTATAGTGTAGTATTAGTTAGATTAGGGTTTGAAAATTAACCACGATTATTTGTAGAGGGTGTGTTCATGCGGGGGTTTTTGAAGTTCTTGGTTCTGGTGGTGCTGCTTGTGCCCGCCTGGATCTTCATGCTGAGCGCGACTGGCAAGGAGCGGCTGAAACATCAGGCCACCGTGGGTCCGCTGGTGACTGTCGACCAGGCCCTGCAAGGCGCCGAGGATGTGCGCTGGGTATCGGCCACGGTCCTCATGGAACCGGCGTCGCGAGACCATGCGTGGCGGCTCGAGGGCCTGACGGCCGTGTCCGACGGGGCCGACGGGACCGACGCGGCTGCGGCGCAACGTTTCGTGGCGTCCCTGCACACCAAGTGCCAGCCGCTTTCCGATGCCGACTGTTGGGTCCTCGACCGCTTGGATTTCGCGCCCGGCTACGGCCTATCGGGCGATGAGGCCGAGCCCGCCCCGAGCCCGGAGGGCCTCGCCGAGGCACAGCGCCTGCAAATCGCGCAGGAGCAGCTCCGGGAACTGGGCTTCGATCCCGGCCCGTCGGACGGCGCCCTGGGACCGAAGACCCAGCAGGCGCTCAAGGACTACGTGGCCCAAACCTCGGGCCGCAAAGCGAACGTCGATGGGTCGGATGCCGAATGGACGGACGAGTCCATGGCGCAGGCGATTGCCGAACTGTCGGTCATGGGGCTTCTGGCGCGCGGCCAGCAGCATCACGCCCAGGGCGACTACCACGCCGCCCTCCAGGCCTATGAGAAGGTTCTTCGGCGCGATCCGAACAATGCGCAGGCCTGGTTCAACCGCGGCCTGATCTACCAGGACCTGGGCGTTCGCGATCTGGCGATCGCGGCCTACGACAGGTCGCTCGAGCTCAGCGACAACCATGTGATGGCCTATCAATCCCGCGGCAATGTCTATTTCGAGAAAGGCGACCACTGGCGGGCCTTCTCCGATCACGCCGACGGCCTCGGGGTCCGCTATCTCGGCGATGACTACCTCGTCTTCACGGAGCGCATGGGAGAGGCCTGGACTCAGGTCGAGCCTCAAGTCGCGGCCATGGTCCAGTGGGCGGAAGTCACATGGAGCAAGGGCAAGGCGACCCTCGAGGAGAAACTCGATGATTCGAGCGAGACGGCCGTAGAGGAACACACCTAAGCGAAGGACTCAGAGCTCAGGGGTGGGGGCCTCCATATGAGGTGGCTTGTCCGGAAGATTTATCCCAGGGAGACCTTCACCGACCGGCCCGCCGCCCTGCTGGCCGACGTGGCACTCTTCGCCGCGGCGGTCGTCGCGGTGATCGCGTTGGTCGCGTCTTTGATCTAGCCCTGGGCTGCCGCGAAGCGCCCATCCACCTCGCCCGCCAGCTCCGACAGGGGACTCAAGCCCGCAGTGGCCGGCTCCGCCGGGCAATCCTCGAACTCGATGGCACCGATCCGTGTCGCCACGTCGTACTCGCCGAGATTTGCATCGAGCAGCAGGAAAATCGGGCCTAGCAAGGCATGAGCACCGTCACTGTCTTGGCCCTCCACGCAGAGCGTGAGGTCCACCTTCTCCTCCTGCACGTCTGAACGGTACCAGAGCGCAGTCGCGCTCAACTCCATGCCTTGGAAGCTCACCGAGCTCCGCAGCCCGTTCTTTTTGCGCGGGCGAAAGGCAATGACTCGCCAGCCGGAGACGGCGGGTGCCGCTGTGGTGAGCGCGACGACCTCGGGAAACATCGCACGGATCCCGTCGGCGCTGACGATGAACTCGTAGACGCCGTCGTCCGCCTGTCCCATCTCGAAGGCGAGGTTTGGGCTCACGGCATCGAGGCGCTTGCCGACGGTCGCAATCACCCCCGCCGTATCCGCCGCGAAGGTCTCCAGATAAGCGGTGTTCTCCTGAAACCAGACCCAAAAGGCCACCCGGGCTTCCGCCTTGGCCTCCTCCCGCTT
>CALJXB010000351.1 GCA_937974415.1 uncultured Kiloniellales bacterium | reverse complement strand
TGGCCGATGCCGAGGCGCGTGCCGCCGCAGCCGGCCAGTCGCGGGACACGGCCGAGCAGCGCGCCGACGCCGCGGCGGCCAAAATGGCCAGCGTAGAAAGCGAGCCCGATGCGAACTTCGCCATGCCCGACCTCGACCTGGTGTTCGTGATGGACGTGACCGGCAGCATGGGCGACGAGATCCGCGACATTCAGTCGAACCTCCTGGGCCTGATTCGGGTGCTGACCCGACTTGCGCCAACCCTCAATGTCGGCTTCGTCGCCTTCAAGGACCGCGGCGACGATTTCCTCGTCCGCTCGTTTCCGCTGACTGCCATGCGCGGCGGCAACCTGTCGCGCATTCAGGCCTTCGTCCAACGGCTCGATGCCAGCGGCGGCGGCGACGTGCCGGAGCCCGTGGCCTATGCCCTCGACCAAGGGATCGCCTTGGCGTGGCGGCCCGAAGCCGAAGGCCGGATCGTCGTGATCGGCGACGCGCCCAGCCACCGGCCGGACTGGGCCTCGGCGTTCGGCCAGGCCGCGTCCTTCGCCGCCAGGTCGCCGGAAGCGGAGGCGTCGCGCCGGATCTCCGCGATCTTCACCGGCGATCGCGCGGAGGGCCGCGAGTTTTTCGAGCGCCTGGCGAGCGCCGGGCGCGGCGACTTCGTGCAGCACCGCGGCCAGATGATGGAAAGTGTTCTCCTGTCGGTGCTCGACGATTCGGTGAGCTGGAAACGCAAAGAGGCGGGGCCATGACGGAAGAGGCGAGCGACGCCTTGGGGCTGGAAAGCGCCTGGCGGCTGGCGGGGACCGACGGCCAAGGCCGGGATCACGCGCTGACCATCAGCCGGGACGAGCTGACCAACGCCTATCCCGGCATCTCCGTCGGGCGCCACCCGAAGCTCGCCGACCGGGTCATCGACGAGCCCAGCTTGTCGCGCCGGCACTTCCGCCTGAGCCGCAGTGCCGAGGGGGTCACCCTCGAGGACCTGTCCTCCCTGAACGGAACCCTGCTCGATGACGTGCCCTTGGTGCCGTACAGCCCCGTCAGCTTGGCGGACGGCCAGACCATCACCGCCGGCCGGCTCAAGCTGAAAGTCTCGCGCGTGGCCTGACATGAAACGGCGCAACCGCGACCTGGTACTGTTCAACCTCTCGGCGCTCGATGTGCTGGCCACGGCGACCGGCGTCTTCGTGCTGCTCGCGGTGCTCTTGATGCCCTATTTCCGCAAGACGCTCGAGGCCCATGCGGAAATCGCCGACGTGCGCGCGTCCGTCGCCGAGCTCGAAGCGGAGGTCGAAGGGCTGCGCCGCGCGGCGGCCGAAGAGGAGGCCGCGGCCGTGGAGATCTCGGCCGAGGCAGAGGCCACAGAGGCGGCGGCGGCGCGCCGCAGCGCAACCACCAAAGAGCTCGATCAGGAAGCCGCGCGCGCCCGCTCCCGCGCCGATCAAGACGAAAAGCTGGTCGCCTCGCTGGAGCAGGATTACGACAAGCGCATCATCGAAGCCCTCGATCTGGTCTTCGTCATCGACACCACTGCCAGCATGCGCCCGGTGATCCGCGATCTCAGCCTGTCGATGAGCGGCATCGTTCGCGTGCTGCAGCGCCTGGTGCCGTCCCTGCGGGTGGCCGTGGTGGCCTACCGAGACTACGACACCGGGGGCGGCTGGTCGGTGCGCAGCCTGCCGCCCACGCCGACCGGCAGCGCGATGGCCGACGTTCAGTACTTCGTCGATGGGCTGCGGCGTGCGATCCGCAGCAGCAGGACGCCGCGCGAAGCCGTCTACGCGGGGCTGCGCGAGGCTTTGTCGCTGCCGCTCAGGCCCGGCGCCAAGCAGTCGATCATCGTGATCGGCGATGCGGCGCCGCACCGCAACGAGGAACGCCGAACCCTCGATCTCGCCCGCCGTTATGTCCGCAGCGGCAGCGAGCGCAACGTCTCGGCCCTCTTCGTCGATACCCCGGCCTACCGGCTCTACGGCACCGGGGATCGCGACTTCTTCGCGACGCTCGCGCGCACCGGCGGCGGCGAGTTCAACGAGCACAGCGGCGGCATGATCGAAGGCGTTCTGCTGTCGGTCTTGGACACCCGGTAACGCCCTTGTGACTGCTGGTGTGAGCGCCGGGACGCGAAGCCGTCCGTATGTCGCTCATGGACAAGTTGTAATAGCAAACCGCGCGGAAACTGGGTTATGTTTGGCCAAGCCTCGCTGGCAAACGGCGACGGGCAAAGAACGGCGCACGCAAAAAAATGAACGGGAGGTTCCCAACATGACCGAAGCACGAGAGAGCTGTCACATTCCCAAGCTGCAGGCGCAATTCGCGGAGGGCAAGATCGACCGCCGCGAGTTCCTTCGTTACTCGACCCTGCTTGGCATGTCCGCCACGGCAGCCTATGCCTTCGTCGGGAAAGTGACAGGCCAAAACTTCGCGGCTTCGGCTCGGGCCGAGGACATCCCGAAGGGCGGCATCTTGCGCATTTCCATGCGCGTGCTTGAGGTGACCACGCCGCACACCTATTCCTGGGTCCAGGATTCGAATGTTAGCCGGCAGGTCATCGAGTATTTGACCAAGACCGGCCAGGACAACATTACCCGGCCTTATTTGGCAGAAAGCTGGTCCGCCAGCGACGACCTCAAGACCTGGACGCTCACTATGCGTGACGTCAAGTGGCACAACGGGCGTCAGTTCACCGCCGAGGATGCGGCCTGGAACATAAGACATGCGCTGGACGAGGCGACCGGCTCCTCCGTGCTTGGCCTGATGAAGGGTTACATGCTGAACGAGGTCGATGGCAAAACCGAGCTGTGGGACGCCAACGCGATCGAAGTCACAGACGATCGAACGCTTCGTCTGAACCTGAAGGAGCCGCAAGTCGCGGTGCCCGAGCACCTGTTCCACTATCCGATGCTGATCGTCGATCCCGAAGAGGGCGGCAGCTTCGGCGTCGGATCCAACGGCACCGGCCCGTTCGAGTTGGTCGAGCATGCGGTCGGCGTCAAGTCGGTTCTGAAGGCTCGGCCGGACTACTGGGGCGATGGGCCCTATCTGGACGAGTTGCAGTTCATCGACCTGGGCGACGACCCCTCGGCTGCCATCGGCGCGGTGGCGTCTCAACAGGTCCACGGCATCTACGAGGGCGACGTCAGTCAGCTCGACGTCTTCAAGGCCATGCCGCACCTGATCATTCACGAGGCTCTCACGGCACAGACCGGCGTGGCGCGCGTGCAGGTCGATCGCGAGGAGTTCAGCGACCCGCGCATTCGCAAGGCCATGCGTTTGGCGGTGGACACGCCACGCTGTCTGGAGTTGGCGCATCGCGGTCTCGGCGCGCCGGGCGAGCACCACCACGTCTGTCCGGTCCATCCGGACTACAAGAAGCTAACGTTCATGGAACGCGACGTCGAGGCGGCCAAGGCGCTTTTGGCGGAGGCCGGACATGCCGACGGCATCTCGGCGGAGATCGCAGCCAAGAAGGACCCAGCCTGGGAAATTCAGGCGGTCCAGGCCATGGTCGAGCAGTGGAAAGAAGCCGGCATCAATGTCAACATCAATCTATTGCCCAACGCACAGTTCTGGGAGGTCTGGGACAAGGTGCCGTTCGGCTTCACCTCTTGGACCCACCGGCCGCTGGGCTTCATGGTGCTGAGTTTGGCCTACCGCTCCGGCGTTCCGTGGAACGAGTCCCACTATTCCAACGCGGAATTTGACGCACTGCTGACCAAGGCGGAAGGCACGCTCGACGTCGACGAGCGGCGCGAAATCGTCGGGCAGCTCGAAACCATCATGCAGGAAGAGGGCCCGATGGTGCAGCCGCTCTGGCGCTCGCTGTATACGGTCTACGACAAGCGGGTTAAGGGCTTCAAGCTACATCCGACGAGTTACATCTTTGGCGAGGAGCTCGGCATCGAAAGCTGATCGGCCTTGCCGTGTCGACAACGGCGGCCCCCGCTCCCTTGCGGGTGGGGGCCTTCTTTTTTGTGCTAAACTTGCGCTCGATGCCTAAGCGCCTGAGCCTCAGTATCGCGAGTCTGCTCCATGGCCTCACGGCAGCCATGCTGTTGCCGGCTGCGGTCTCGGCGAACACGGACGCGGTCGATTTCGTCACCGTGCCGGGGGGGCTATACGTCATGGGCGATGCGGGCGGCGACGACAACGAGGCCCTGCGGCGCGTCAAGGTGAAGCCCTTCCGGATCATGCGCCACGAAGCGACCAACCGCACGTTCGCCCGCTTCGTCGCCGAGACGGGGCATGTGACCGATCCCGAGCGGCGCGGCTTCGGCTGGGTCTGGGACGGCCGCTGGCGGAAAGTGACGGGAGCCGACTGGCGCCATCCCAAGGGTCCGGACAGCGACCTGTCGGGACTCGACGACCATCCGGCGGTGCAAATCTCCCATCAGGACGCGGCGGCCTTCTGCCGTTGGCTCGGCTTGCGGCTGCCGAGCGAGGAGGAGTGGGAATACGCGGCGCGGGGCGACGACGGACGGCGCTTTCCCTGGGGCAACGAGACACCGCGCCAGGACGAGCGGCGCCTGGCCAACTTCGGCGCGGTGAAGTGTTGCGCCCCGGACACCTGGGACGGCTACGGCGGGACCGCGCCGGTCGGCAGCTATCCCAACGGTGCCTCGCCCTTCGGCCTGCTGGACATGGCCGGCAACGTCTGGGAATGGACCGGCAACACCTTTCCCGGCCGGGCCGATTACATCACCCTTCGCGGCGGCGGCTGGGGCAACAACCCCTACTGCTTGCGTGTCTCGTACCGGCACGGCAATCCGCCCGACATCGGCCTCGACATGGTCGGCGTGCGCTGTGCCGGCGATGCCGGTCACTAGTCCAGGGAGCCGGATGAGCCATGAGTGAG
>CALJXB010000350.1 GCA_937974415.1 uncultured Kiloniellales bacterium | reverse complement strand
AGCGAGATCGCACGCTGCGTCCAGAACCGTTCCGGCGGGGTTGATGGACTCATGAAGTTGCCCCAAGGGGTCGGTGACAAACGAGAATCATTCCCACCGATCCCGTTCGGTTGTTGTTCGATATCGTTAGAAGCAGTTATTGGTCCGGTTAGTCCCCATACTTTACCGCCGTCCATCGCTGTCAAGGGTTTGTAATCAGCGGGTCGTTGGTTCGATTGGGACTGCGCTTTCTACACAAACCGGCGTGAATGGTGGACCGGCTGGGACGTGAACCTGCCAGGGTGTCGATGAATTGCACTTGTCGGACTTGCGCTCGTGATGCAGTGGACGGCTCCCATCCAATAGCATGGCAACTTCTCCTCCTGGCGATTATCGACCGTTCCGGGGCAGAACCAAGACTGTCCGTTCTTCCCCTAGATCGAGACGTTGGCCAGGCGATATGCGTATCTGCCCGTGTTGGGTCGGGTCGACCCTTGCGGGCCGTCGTCTGGAGGCGGGTCGCGAGTCGTCTCGATTTGATGCCGAGCGAAAAACGCCGGGACCCCGCGACCGTGGGCGCCTTTAGAGTCGCCGAAGGCGAGGGACGGCCAGGGCGGTGACCAGGCCGACGGCGACCAAGGCGGCGCCGTTTGCCGCCAGCGCGCCGTCCACGCCGAGGGCGACGGCCAAGGCGCCCATCTCCAGATGGCCCAATGGCGCCGATCCGATGGCCAAGGTCCAGGCGCCCATGGCCCGGCCGCGCAGGTGGTTCTCGACGCTGAGCTGGACCATGGACTGGGTCAGCACATCCGAGGCCGCCGCCATGGCGGCCACCAGAAACATGGCCGCCAGGGCGAGAATGAATTGGCCGGCGGCGGCCAGCAGCAGCAGGGCGGCCCCGAAGGCGAAGATCACGCCCAGGTAAGTGAGTCCGCGCCGGCTGATGTGGCCGCCCAGGGCCGAGAGCGTGAGGCTGGTGGTGATGCCGCCGACGGCCCGTGCGGCGTGCATCAGGCCGAGGCCTTGGGCGCCCCAATCGAAGCGTTCCGTGACCAGCTCCGGCAAGGCGGTGGAAAACGAGAAGCCGAAGACCTCCACCGCCGCGGTCACCAGGACCAGCATCATCAAGGTGCGGTTCCCGCGCAGCTCCGAGACATAGCCCCGCAGGGTGGGCAGCAACGGCTCCCGGCGGGTCGGCGCCGCCTGGCCTCGGGATTGCAAGCGCCGGAACTGGCTGTAAGCGAGGCTGTGGGCGAAGGCCAGGACCAGAATGGCGGCAGGCGAACCGGCGTGCTCCATGACCCAGCCGGACAGCAGGGCGCCCGCCAGTTGGCCGCAGCGACCGCCGAGGCTCAAGAGGCCCAGGCCGGCGACCACACGCGCGCCGCCGACGATGTCGTAGGCATAGCTCGCCCGCAGGGGCTGGTGCATGGCGCGTAGGCTGCCGGAAAGTAGAGTGAAGACCAGGACCAGCCACAAGCTCTCCAACCCCACGGCCAGGAGGCTGGCGAAGATCAGGAGGTTGGCGATGATGGCGAGCTCGACCCGGCGCAACAGGGTCCGACGGTCCATCCAGTCGGCAATCGCGCCGGACAGGAGGCCGAAGACCAGGAGCGGCAGGAAGTAGAGAGCAAGACTGAGACCGACCCAGGCGCTGGAGTCGGTCAGGCGGAAGACCAGCAGGCCCAGGATCACCATCTCGCCGCTCATGCCAAGGTGGTTCAGGGCGGCACCGCCCCAGAGCCGGCGGTAGTCGGCGATGCGAAAGGCCGGATTGCCGATCACCGGCACCCGGCCGAGGCGATCGACCAGACGGTTCGGCGGCGGAACTCCAATGTGCTGGCTCAAGGCGCGAAACCTGGACGGGGTGAGTGCGGCCCGCCTTGATAGCCGGTGAGGGCGGAATTTGGGAGTCGGCCCGTGCGGCGTCTCGGCCGCCGGACCCCCGGGACCATCAACTGCACGGCGCTGAACCCGGACGACGAGATCGTCATGACCTTGGTCTGCACCCTCATCATGCGCAGGCGCCCGGAGGCGTCACCCGGTGCGGCCTGAAATGGCCGGCCGATCGGGTCTCCGATTGAAATGCTGCCGGAGCGATGCCCCCGAAGGTCTGCTTTCGCGCTGACTAGGTCTACTTACCACCTCATTTCGGTCGTTTCGGGCAGGCAAGCAGAACGTCTCAGTTTGACCCTTTGCGGGCATTGGGCAATGTGTGGCAACTGCGAGGTATTGCTTTCGAAAGTGAACACATCAGCTGAATAATTCAATCTCGCCAATGTTCTTCGCTTCGGCCTTGCTGAGACGCGCATATCGCTTTTTGCTTGGGTCAGCTAATTCTTCTCGGAACTCCACGCTTAAACGTATTGCCCCAATATCAGTCTCCCCCTCTGTGATATCCTCAGCATGAACCTGTTCGAGGCGAGCTGCTTTGTTCACCTCCGGGCCAATCAGCGTAAATTGGTGGCGAGCAGTTGATCCGAAGTCTCCACTTAACACCAAACCGATATGCAATCCTATGCGAAGATGGAGGGAATTGCTTCCAATACGGATCTCGGATACGGCTTTGACCGCTTCTTCTGCAGCCTTAAGCGCCTCTGAACATTTGGCACTTGCGGCTTCTGCTTCCGCCAACACCCAAAACGCCATCAGCCCATCACCAATAAACTTGTCTATGTGACCGTCGTGAGCAGTAATCGGAGTGGATTGTGCATTAAAGAATCTTTGGACCACGTCCGCAGTTCGAGAGGGAGCCAGCTGAAGTACATAGCGGCTGAAATCGACGACATCAGAGAACCAGACAATCGCTCGGTCTACGTGATAATCCGTCAGGCGCCCTCCTCCTGATTGGAGACGCCTACTCAGGGCATAGTCATTCATGTAGGCATGGAGGATGCGGGTATCATCCTCAAGCTGGCGGCTCAGTGTCGATGTGCTGATGCTGGCATCTTTCAGTTTCAAGGAAAGGATCTTGGCGACGTTGCGCCAGAGAATGTCACATTGCGGGTGCCCTTCGATGTCGGATTTGTTGATCTCCAAGAGCTCTGCCTGGCTCTCGCTCACAACGAGGTCATACCAACGCCGACATCCGTTGCCCAGTAGGTTCTGCTCCCCCACGACCTCGTGAAGGCGCCGAACAAACAAGGTTCGGTCATGTTCGCGTACAGAAATTGAACCTGCAACGATAACCCACAAGCATTCTGCAGAGTCGCCGTGATGGCATACAAAATCCCCTTCTCCGTATCGATAGGGGCGGGGGTCCAAGGCCATAATATCGGCGACATCGTCGACTAGACCGCTGGCCACTAAAGCTTCTTCGTATCTCGCGTGTAGTGTACGGACTGAACTAGTGTCTGGCCGCTCTGCCATTGCGGATTGCTCCAGCTTCCATGTTTCCGCTCATGTGCCGATGTTCGCCTATTCGCAGTGACACTGAACTGTCGTCGATTTCGCGCACTCCTCGAATGCATTTTCATTGATCTAAGTCAGCCGGATTTTCGACCCGACGATCCATGCCGAATGACCGGAAGTGGCTATAGTTAGACGTTGTGAGCCTCGGTGAGGTAGGTCCGCCTTATCCTCGAAAGCGGGCATTGCTGGTGCGAGAGCGCTTCGGCCTCTCACGTGCGGACACTGGAAGTCCGCTTTGCACCCGCGGACGGGCGTCACCAAGAGCGACTTATGCGAAGGCTCTCGCCAGCGCGCTGACGTGCTGGGGCCCGAGGCCGCAGCAGCCGCCGAGAACCCGGACGCCGCTGCTTACCCAGGCCCGCGCCTCACGAACCAGGTCGTCGGGTGCGATGATCTCGACGAACTGCCAGTTGGGCATGACGAAGTAGCCGGACTCGGGATAGGCGCCGATGGGGCCCGGCCAGTGCCGCTTGACCGCGGCGAGTCCGGCGGCCGTGTCTTCGATGGGGCTGTGCATGACGTTGATCAGGGAGATTTCGGTGTTGGCCAGCTTCGCCGCCAGGTCCTCGAAATCCGCGTGCGGTAGATCGAAGGTGACAAGCCGGCCCGTGTCGGGATGCCGCTTGCAGCTGAGGCCCAGCCAGACCGGCAGGCCGGTGCCCAACGCAGCTTGGATGGCGAGCGAAGATC
>CALJXB010000349.1 GCA_937974415.1 uncultured Kiloniellales bacterium | reverse complement strand
GCTGCTCATGGCGGACTGGTTCGAATGGCTGCGCTGGGCCGGCGTCGCCTACCTGGTCTATCTGGGGGTGCAGCAGTGGCGCGCCGAGCCGGAGGCGGTGCCGGCCGAGGCCGGCCAGACGCGCGGCCGCGCCCTCTTCCTGCAGAGCCTCGCGGTGACCACCGCCAACCCCAAGACGCTGATCTTCTTCGCCGCCTTCGTCCCCCAGTTCATCGACCCGGCGACGGCGCTTTCCGTGCAGCTGCCGCTTTTGGCCGTCACATTCCTGGTGATCACCTACGTCTTCACCGCCTTCTGGGCGGTCCTGGCGGGCCGCGCCGGGCGCCTGTTTCGCACGCCCGGGCGGATCCGCCTGCGCAACCGGCTGACCGGCGGCTTACTGGTGGGCGCCGGCCTGGGCTTGTCCCTGGCGCGGCGGGTTTAGCTTCGGAATAACTTTCTGAACTCAATCCCAGCCGACCACTTCGTATCCGCGGTCGTAGAGGCAGCGGTTGACGAAATTGCGGTAGGCCGAGCTCGGCTTGGGCCCCTTGAAGAGGCCTCGCACGAGGCCGCCCGCGGCACCTGCGGCCGCACCGACGGCCGCCCCTCGCCCAGCGGAGCCGACCACGGCCCCGCCGGCCGCGCCCGCCGCTCCGCCGACGGCGCCGCCGACCACCGCCCCGCCCGCCGCCTGCTCGCCCGAGCCCTCGCCTTTGTTGGCACCGGCCGATTCGGCCATGTCCTGGCAGTCGTCGATGTCCTCTTCCGCCGCGTCACGGCCGACGTAGGCCAGATGATCGTTGGGATAGAGCACCGGCTCCGGCGCGGCGCAACCGGCAATTAAAAGCAGCGCCGCCAGGACCGGCATTGGCCTGAAAACAGGAACGAGCGTCGTCATCGAACCGTGGTCTCGCGAAGCCTCGAAAAGCCTCGGCAGCCGGGGCACTGCGCGCCCGTAGTGCCGCCGAAGGTACTGCAGCGATCAAGCGTTATACGGCGATTCGGGGCCCGGTATCTACAGGCTCCAGCAGCAAGCACCGGAAGCATCGCGGGACATCGCCCTTGCCAGGGCGCCGCCGCGCCGCTGTCATACCGCTTCTGTTGCTCGTCGTCGCTCTAGGGAGGGGAGACTATGTCGGAGGAGATCGTCCTCGCCGAGCGCCATGGGCGGGTGCTCGAGATCACCCTAAACCGGCCGCCGGCCAACGCCATCAACCATGCCCTCAGCCGGGCCATCTATGCCCAGCTGCGCGCGTTCCAGGACAGCCCGGATCTGAGCGTCGCGATCCTCAGCGGCGCCGGCGAGCGCATCTTCTCGGCCGGCTGGGACTTGAAGGAGGTCGCCGCCGAGGGCTTCGACAGCGAGCGCGACAACGATCCGGAGCGCGGCTTCGGGCCGGGCGGCTTCGCCGGCATCACCGAGTTCTGGGGCCTCACCAAGCCGGTCATCGCCGCGGTCAACGGCGCCGCCGTGGGCGGCGGCCTGGAGATCGTGCTGGCCTGCGACGTGGTGCTCATGGCCGATCACGCCTTCTTCGCCCTGCCGGAGATGCAGCGCGGCATCTTGGCCGACGCCGGCGCCATCCAGCGCCTGCCGCGGCGCATCCCCTACAACGTCGCTGTCGAATTCATGCTGACCGGCCGCCGCATGGCGGCCGAGGAGGCGGCGCGCTGGGGCCTCGCCCACGATGTGATGCCGGGCGCGCAGCTCATGGCAGCCGCGCGCGCCCTGGCCGAGGACATCGCCGCCGGCGCGCCGCTCGCCCTCCAGGCCCTCAAGGAGGTGCTGCTCCACATCGAGAGCATGCCGATCCGCGAGGCCATGGAAACGGTCAAGTGGGGCACGCCGACCGGCCTTGCCAGCTACGACCGGCTGCCGGGGTCCGAAGATGCCATGGAAGGCATGCGGGCCTTCGCGGAAAAGCGCGAGCCCCAGTGGAAAGGCCGCTAGGAAGGGTCGCTGAAGCTTCGCCGGAGTTATTCGGAACCCGCCGCGGATTTCGATTGGCCGTCGAGGGCCTCCAGCTTCTCCAGGATCCGGGGCTCGTCGGGCGCCAGCTTTTGGGCCTCCTTGAAGTCGGCCACGGCGGCCTCGAGGTCGCCCTGGCTTTCGTAGATGGTGCCGCGGTTGAAGAAGGCCTTGTAGCTGTCGTCGTAACCGTACCAGATCGCGCTGGTGTAGTCGGCCAAGGCGGCCTTCAGGTCCCCGTCGGCGGCATGGGTGACGGCGCGGTTGTAGTAGGCCGAAGGATCGTCGGGCTTGAGCTCGATGAGCTCGTCGTAATCCTCTTCCGCCTTTTGGTATTCTTGCAGCTTTATGTAGGCGAAGGCGCGGCCGAAATAGACCGCCGCCGCCTCGCCGTCGTTCAGCTCGCCGGACCACAGCGCGCGCGTGTAATAGCGCACCGCCAGCTTGTAGTTGCCCCGCTCCATGGCGTCGAACCCGGTGCCGGCATCGCTCAAGGCATCGGCCGCCGCCGGACCGCTCAACAGAATGCCGGCACAGAAAAGGCCGGCCAGCCAACGCTTCCCTACCATCGCAACCTCCCCCGAAGTGCAAGGGCATAGTACTAAAATTCAATGTTTATTGGAAGTTAATGATAATCCTTAAGGCCCATGGTTAATCCTAGCTCCTGCCTGTCCCATCCGCCGCGCGACATCGCGTGCGAATCCCGGCCTTCTCAGCAGGACGGCGAAACAGCTCTTTGGCTTTCGCAGCAGATGGTGAGATACTGACGGGCGCACCACTGCGCTCGCCGATGTATCAACGGAGTATCATCGGAGTATCATTGGAACGGACGACCTAAAGAGGGGGATCTGGTCCCATGTTGGTGAAGCAGATCTTTAAGCAGAAGGATAACCGCATCATTACGGTCCAGCCGGGCGACACCGTCGCCACGGCCACGGAGATTTTGAAGCGGGAGAACATCGGCGCGCTGATGGTCAGCGGACCTGACGGCGAACTCGCCGGCATTCTCTCCGAGCGCGACATCGTGCGCGCCATGCCGGAGCACGGACCCGATCTCTTCGCGCTGACCGTCGATCGGCTCATGACCCGAGACGTGATCACCTGCAGCTCCGAGGACCGGGTTCACGACCTCATGAAAAAGATGACCGCCGGCCGCTTTCGTCACCTGCCCGTGGTCGACGGCGAAAACCTGACGGGCATCATCTCGATCGGCGATGTCGTCAAGAGCCGGCTCGAGGAGCTCGAGGCGGAAACCTCGCAACTGCGCGAGTACATCGCATCGGGCTGAGCCGCCCGAAGCGATCGCAGAGAGCCGCCGGGCCTCGCAAATCGAGGCCGTTCAAGGTGTGGCGGAACCGATCGAATTAATGGCGGAAGCCGCGGACCGGGAAGGACGCCTAGGTGAGCTTGCTTTGGAGCTCGGCTTCAGTGGCTGGCGATATAGGCGTCGCGCAACACATCGGCTTCCAGCTCGACCTCTTCCAAGCGGTTTTTCACCACGTCGCCGATCGAGATGATGCCCACCAGGCGGCTCTCCTCCACAACGGGAAGATGGCGGATCCGCCTGCGGGTCATGACCGCCATGATGTCCTTGATGTTGGCGTCCATGGTGCAGGTCTTGACCGGAGAGGTCATGAGGTCCAGCACCTGCTTTTCCAGAAGCTCCGCGCCCTCGTCGGCGAGCCCGCGCACGATGTCCCGTTCGGAGATGATGCCGACGACCTGAGGCGAGTCTTCGACGGAGCCTTCGGTGACCACCATGGCGCCGATGCCTTCCAACTTCAGGCGACGCACGACGGTCGAAATCTTCGCCTCCGGCCTGATGGTCGTGACCGCGTTGCCTTTGACGCCAAGAATATCGCTGACTTTCATTCGGCCTGCCTCCCCGCTCTCGCGACGGCCGGCCGGGACTGAGATCAGCCCCCCGGGGTCTTCGAACCCCAAGTCTCGCGCGCGACCGTTTGCCTCATTCGCAGGAACTTCGCGTGCCTGAAGCATAGGCTCATTCGCCGCCCTTGGGAATACCCGACAGATCGGTAAAGGCCAAGGGGAAGAGGCGGTTATGGCCCCCTCCTGTAACGCCGGAGTGTCCCGGCGAAACGATTGAGACAATTCTCCGGCCTGCGAGCCATCAACCTGAAACAAGAAACCATTACAGGAATGGCCTCGTTCATCACCGATCCAGAGCCCCTCTCATATCAGACAGAGATCATCCGGAGGCCGTCGCGCTTCGGCCCCCGCCAAGCCCCAGGCCGCGGCGCTCGATGGCCCCGGGGTGCGCGCAACACAGCCAGCGCGTTCTCAAGATCAAAACTAATGGTGGCGATTAGGTAATTGATAACCATGAATTATCCTATGATTTTCCCAAGGTGGATTTCTGTCGACATATTCTCGACTGATATATGCTGGACATTAATATCGGCGGTGCCTACATGAACCTTGGGGAGGACCACCCATGGATGCCAGGACACTTTGCCTCGGCGTGCTGGCGCGCGGCGACGCGAGCGGCTACGAGATCAAGAAGAGCTTCGAGGAGGGGCCCTTCGCCCACATTCAGGCGGCCAGTTTCGGGTCGATCTATCCGGCGCTCACCAGGTTGAGCGAGGACGGCCTGCTGGCCTGCCGCGCGGAGCCGCAGGACAAGCGGCCCGACAAGAAGGTCTATTCCATCACCCCGGCCGGGCGCGACGCCTTGGCCGCACGCCTGATGAAAGCGCCGGCCGACGACCGCCTGTCGTCCGACTTCCTTTTCATCCTGTTCTTCGCCCACATCCTGCCGCCGCCGCTGCTGGCCGAGTTCATCGACCAGCGGATCGCCTGGTACGAGGCCAGCCTCGAGCGCATGAAGGGCTGCGGCTGCGCGGCGCGCCCGCCCGGCGAACGCTTCGTCCACGGCTTCGGCCTGGCCTGGTACACGACGGCGGTCCGCTACCTGCGGGAGCACCGCGACGCGCTGCTGGCGGACGTGAGCGCACCCGCCAACTTGGTCGCCGAGTGAGCGATGATGAGCAGAATTATGAGCCACTTGAGGGAATTGGCACGCGCCCGGGTGCGTATCACTGGAAGACCGCCCCGGCCAGTTGCCGGGAGCGGCATCGGGACGCCACTATGAGACGCTCCTTCATCATCGCCGCAGGCCTGGCGGCCCTGTCCGCCGGGTGGGTGGCCTCGGGCCAACTCGGCGACATTCAGGCCGAGAACGTCGCGCACAAGCCGCCGGCCGACTTGAGCCAGAGCGACATCCTGCCCCAGGTCCGCGTGCGACTGCAAAAGGCGGAGCCCTACGAGACCGCCGTTGTCCTGCGCGGGCGCACGGAGGCCTTGCGCAAGGTGGAGGCGCGCGCCGAGACCCACGGCCGCATCGTCGAACTGGCTATCCAGCGCGGCGTGGCCGTAGCCGAAGGCGACCCCCTGGTGCGCCTTGCGCCGGAAGACCGCCCGGCGCGCCTCGCCGAGGCCAAGGCGCTCTTGGAGCAGCGGCGGATCGAGCACCAGGCGGCCGAGAAGCTGGCCGAGAAGGGATTTCGCGCCGGCACCCAGCTGGCCGCCTCCCTGGCCGACCTGCAGAGCGCCGAGGCGGCGGTCGAGCGCGCCCAGGTCGATCTGGAAAACACGGTCATCCGCGCACCCTTCGCCGGCTTTATCGACGACCGCAGTGTGGACCTGGGCGATTTCGTCGAGATGGGCGACGCGATCGCCAGCCTGGTCGATATCGACCCCATCCTGGTGATCGGGCAGGTGAGCGAGCGGGACGTGGGGCGCCTCGAGGTCGGCGGGCTGGGCGTCGCCCGGCTCATGACCGGCGAAATGATCGAGGGACACATCCGCCACATCTCGCGCGTCGCCGATCCGGTAACCCGGACCTTTCGTGTCGAGCTGGAAGTCGCCAACCCGGACGGCGACTTGCGCGACGGGATCACCGCCGAGGTGGTGCTGCCCGGCCCGACGGTGCAGGCGCACCGGGTCTCCCCGGCCGTCCTGTCGCTCCACACCTCCGGCACCATCGGGGTCAAGGTGGTCGACGGCGATGAGACGGTTCGCTTTCTTCCCGTCCAGATCGCCGAGCAGGGCGCCGACGGCCTGTGGCTGCTCGGCCTGCCCGAAGAGGTCACCCTGATCACCGTGGGCCAGGAATTCGTGCAAGACGGCCAGCGGGTCCGCACGGTCGACGAGGCCGTCCTTTCGCCCGCAGCCGGCGAGGGCTAGGCCCCGTGGCTGTGCCCGAGAGCTCGAAAGCCGATCGACCATGAAGCTCCTGCCATGAAGCCCCTGCCATGAAGCCGTTGATCGATGCCGCCCTCGGCCACGCCCGCACGGTGCTCGCCTGCCTGGTGCTGGTGCTGATCGCCGGCGGCTATGCCTATCAGACGGTGCCCAAGGAGGCCGAGCCGGACATCAATATTCCGGTGATCTACGTCAACGTCCATCACGAGGGCATCTCGCCGGAAGACTCCGAGCGGCTCATCATCAAGCCGCTGGAAGAGCAGCTGCGCAACATCGAGGGCATCAAGGAGATGCGCTCGACCGCCTTCCTCGGCGGCGCCAACATCGTGATGGACTTCGATGCCGGTTTCGATGCCGACATCGCCATGGCCGACGTGCGGGACAAGGTGGATCTCGCCAAGCCGGAGCTGCCGGAGGACGCGGACGAGCCGACGGTCCACGAGATCAACCTGAGCCTGTTTCCGGTCCTGGTGGTGACCCTCTCCGGCGACGTGCCCGAGCGCACCTTGCTGCGCCTCGCGCGCGACCTGCAGGACCGCATCGAGGGTCTCTCTGGGGTGCTCAAGGCCGAGATCGCCGGCGACCGGGAAGAGCTGATCGAAGTGGTCGTCGAGCCCCTGGTGCTGGAAAGCTACAACCTTAACGCCACCGACCTGATCGAGACCGTGCAGCGCTCCAACCGGGTGGTTGCCGCCGGCTCGCTCGACACCGGCGAGGGGCGCTTCGCCATCAAGCTGCCGGGCCTCTTCGGCAGCATGGAAGACATCCTCAACATGCCGGTGAAGGTGAACGACGACGCGGTGGTCCGTTTTCAGGACATCGCCACCCTCAGGCGCACCTTCAAAGATCCGGAGGGCATGGCCCGCATCAACGGCCGCCCGGCGATCGCGCTGGAGGTCTCCAAGCGCACCGGCGAGAACATCATCGGCACCATCGAGCGGGTCCAGGCGCTGGTCGAGCGGGTCCGCGGCGCCTGGCCCGAGGGCGTCGTGGTGACCTACAGCCAGGACAAGTCGAGCAACATCCGCTCCATGCTGGCCGACCTGCAGAACAACGTGCTGAGCGCCGTCCTCCTGGTCATGGTGGTGGTGGTGGCAGCGCTCGGTCTGCGCAGCGCCGCTTTCGTCGGCATCGCCATTCCGGGCTCTTTCCTCTCCGGCATCCTGGTGCTGGCGGCCTTCGGGCTGACCGTGAACATCGTGGTGCTGTTCAGCCTGATCCTCGCCGTCGGCATGCTGGTCGACGGCGCCATCGTGGTCACCGAGTACGCCGACCGCAAGATGAGCGAGGGCCTGCACCGGCGCGACGCCTACGCGCTGGCCGCCAAGCGTATGGCCTGGCCGATTATCGCCGCGACGGCGACCACGCTGGCCGCCTTCCTGCCGCTGGTGTTCTGGCCCGGCATGGTCGGCGAGTTCATGAAGTATCTGCCAATCACCCTGTTGGCGACCCTCTCGGCCTCGCTGGTCATGGCGCTCATTTTCGTGCCGACCCTTGGCGCGATCTTCGGCAAGGCCGGCGGGGCGGCCAACGAGCGCACCATGCAGGCGCTAGCCGCCGGCGAGCACGGCGACCTGACCCGCGTGCCGGGCCCAACCGGCCTTTACGTCCGAGTGCTGCGCGCG
>CALJXB010000348.1 GCA_937974415.1 uncultured Kiloniellales bacterium | reverse complement strand
GCCCGTGCACCAGGGCTGCGCCGCGATCCAGGCGATCACCTCCAGTGCGTCGTCCTGCTCCTGCTCGAGATACTCGTCCAGCATCACCCCTTCCGATTCGCCGCTGCCCCGCAGGTCGACCCGCACGGCGGCGTAGCCGTGACCGGCGAAGTAGGGGTGCATGGCCTCGTCGCGCGCCGCCGTGCCGTCGCGCTTGCAGTAGGGGATGTACTCCAGAATGGCCGGGACCGGGCTCTCCGGGGCGTCCTCGGGCAACCAATAACGGGCGGCCAATCGGATGCCGTCTGAGAGGGGAATCCAGGCGTGTTCGACCTCACGCACCTTGTGCGGAAACTCGTCGACCACCCGGGCCTTGGGGGACATCACGCCGATGCCGCTGACCATGAAACGCCTCCCGATTCCGTACGGTTCTGCTTATTGGTTGAGGGGAAAGTGACAGCGCACCCGGTGGCCGGGCGCCAGCTCGCTCTCGCCGGGCGCCTCCTTGCGGCAGCGCTCTTGGGCGTATTTGCAGCGGGTGTGGAACTCGCAGCCCGGCGGGCGGTTGGCCAGGCTCGGCACCTCGCCCTCGATCGACACCAGGGCGCGGCGCTTGTCCGGGTCGGGCAGGGGCACGCCCCTCACCAGGGCTTCCGTATAGGGATGGGCGGGCCGCTCGAAAATGCTGTCACAGTCGCCCTGCTCGATCAAACGGCCCAGGTACATGATCGCCAGCCGGTCGCTGATGTGGCGCACCACCGGCAGATTATGGGTGATGATGAGGTAGCCGAGGCCGTGCGCACGCTGCAAATCGGCCATGAGGTTGAGGATCTCGCCCTGGACCGAGACGTCGAGACCGGCAGTCGGCTCGTCGGCGATGATCAGGCGCGGCTGCAGGGCGAGCGCCCGCGCGACGCCGACCCGGCGCGCCTGGCCGCCCGACAGCTCGTGGGGATAGCGCGACAGGAAGTTGTTCGGCAGGCTGACCATGTCGCAGAGTCGATCCGCCTCCTGTTGCACATTCAGGTCCTTGAGGCCGTGAATTTCGAAGGGCTCGGTCAACAGAGAGCGTATCGATTGGCGCGGGCTCAGGGACCCGATCGGATCCTGGAACATCATGGCCATGTCCCGGCGCAAGGGCTTGAAGTCGGACTCCGAGAGTGTCGTCAGCTCCCGACCATCGAAGCGCACGGAACCGGAATGGGCCGGCAGCAGCCCGAGGATCGTGCGGCCGAGGGTGGTCTTGCCGGAACCGCTTTCGCCGACCAGGCCAAGCGTCTCGCCGGGCCGCAAGGCGAGCGAGGCGCCGAGCACCGCGTCGACGTGGGGGTCCGCCACCCGGTTCACCAGGGCCTTGAGCGCGCCCATAGTGCGGAAACGCACCTGCAGATCTTCGACCTCCAGCAACTCGCCGTCGTGCTCGGTGGCAGCCTCGCCGTTCGCCCCGGCCGGCGAGGGCGCGGCCTCCGAGACGCTCTCCGCGCCACCCTGTTCCGCGAAGAGCGGGGCGAGCAGGTGGCAGCGCACGATCTGCCCGGGCTCGGCCTCGTGGTCTTGCGGCCGCTCTTTGCGGCAGGCCTCGAAGGCCTTGGGGCAGCGCGCCGCGAAGACGCAGCCCTTGGGCGGCGCGTGCAGGTCCGGCACGTCGCCGGGGATGGTCGGCAGGAAGCGGGTCTGCTCCAGCACGCGCGCCGGATCGCACTCCAGAAGCGCCTGGGTATAGGGGTGCTTCGGCCGGTAGAATATCTGGCGCACGTCGCCCTGCTCCACCACCTCGCCGGCGTACATGACGACGACCTCGTCGCACAGCTCGGCGATCAGGCCCAGATTGTGAGAGACCACCACCACCGTTGCCTCGAACTCGTCCTTCAGCTCACGCAGTAGATGGATGATCTGCGCTTCCATGGTGACATCGAGGGCGGTCGTCGGCTCGTCGGCGATCAACAGCGGCGGGTCCATCATCAACGCCATGGCGATGCTGGCGCGTTGGCGCATACCGCCGCTGAACTGGTGTGGGAACTGGCGCACCCGCTCCTCGGGATCGGGGATGCCGACCCGGCGCATGATGTCGACCGCGACGCGCCGCTTCTCGGCGGCGCTGCGCTCCGACCGGCGGTATTGGATGTCAGCCATCTGGCGGCTGTAGGACAGCACCGGAATCTGCGAGGTCATGGGGTCCTGGAACACCACCGAGACCTGCTCGCCGCGATAGCGCCGCAGGTCGTCCTCGCCGTATCCCAGCACGTCCTCGCCGTTGAACAGGATCTGGCCACCCTCGACCACCGCATTGCCGGCCAGGAGCCGGGTAACCGCCCAGATCACCGTGCTCTTGCCCGATCCGCTTTCCCCGACGATGCCCAGGATCTTCTTCTCCGGCACGTCGATGGTGATGTCGCGCAGCGCATGGACCCGCCCGCGCGGCGTCTTGAAGTCGACGCTGAGGTCGCGAATCTCCAGCAGGTTGGCCATGGCCTCAGCGCCCCTTGCGCAGGCGCGGATCGAAGACGTCGCGCAGCGCCTCGCCCAGGAAAGTGAAGCCCAGGGTGGTCAGCACCAGGGGGATGCCGCCGGCGATCACCGGCCACGGCGTGTCGCGGATGATCAGATAGCCTTCGTTGAGCACCGTGCCCCAGCTCGAGGTCGGCGGCAGGACGCCGAGCCCGAGGAACGAAAGCCCGGCCTCGACGGTCACCACCACGGGCACGTCCATGGCAGCCAGAATCAGAAGCGGCCCGACCACGTTGGGCATGACGTGGCGCCACAAGATTCTCCCCATGCTGGCGCCAAGTGAGCGTTCGGCGACGATGAACTCGGTGTTCTTGAGGGCGAGCGTGGAGGTGCGCGCGAGCCGCGCATAGCCGGGGATCGAGGTGACGATGACGATGATCAGGACCAGCTCCAGGCTGGGGCCGGTGAGCGCCACTACGGCGAGCGCCATGACGATGGTGGGAAAGGCCCGGATGGTGTCGAAAAACAGCAGCAGGAAGTTGTCCAGCCAGCGCGGCCCATATCCTGCCAGCATGCCGAGCAACAGGCCCAGGAACAGCGACACGGAAACGCCGATGGCGGCGATTTTCAAAGCGACCCGTCCGCCGTAGAGCACCCGCGAGAAGGTGTCGCGGCCGAGCTGATCGGTGCCCGCCCAATGATCCAGGGTCGGCCCGGACATGCGCGCCGGGATGTCCAGCTGATTGGGGTCGTAGGGCGCCAAGAGCGGCGCGAAGATGGCGCTGGCGAAGAACAGCAGAACAAGAACCAGGCCGAACATACCCTGGGAGTTGCGCAGAAACAGATGGAGCTTTTCGCCGCGCTCGCTGACGCGTGGTTCCTCGGCCTTGGCCGCAGCGCTTTCAGAGGGTTGTGCGGACACGGGGATCGATCCAGGCGACCACGAGGTCGGATAAGAGTGTGATCACGACATAAAGCGCGACGGTCACCATCACCGCGCCCTGCACCACCGGGAAGTTGCGATTCAGCACCATGTCGTAAATCAGCTTTCCGATGCCGGGGCGAGAGAAGATGATCTCGGCGAACACGGCGCCGGACAGCAATGTTCCAAAGCCGATGCCGATCAGGGTGATGGTCGGCAGGATGGCGATCTTGAGGGCGTAGCGATAGACGATGGTGCGCCGGCGTAGGCCGAAGGCGCGCGCTGCGCGGATGTAATTCTCGCCCATGACCTCCAACATGGAGGCGCGCACCATGCGAGCAAAGTAACCGACCCAGCCGAGCCCGACCGCGAAGGCCGGCAGGATCAGATGCCAGATCTGATCCACGATATCGCCGGACTCGCCGGCGCCGATAACCGGCAGCCATCTGAGCATGACGGCGAACACCAAGATCGCCCAGATCGAGACCAGGAACGAGGGCACGGCGATGGTGCCGACCGAAAACACCCCGGTGATCCTATCCAGCAGGCTATTGGGCCGAACGGCGGAGAAACAGCCCAACGGAATGCCGATCAGCGCTGCCCAACCGAGCGCCGTGACCACCAGAACCAGTGTGAAGGGCAGTTGCTCGGAGATGGTGAGCGCAACGGGCCGGTCGGAAAATACATCGGCGCCCAGGTCGCCCTGAAAGACGTTGCCGATAAAGATGAAAAACTGCATCACGACTGGTTCGTCGAGGTGCATCTTCTCGATATAGCGCGCCTGAATTTCCGGCGTCGCCCGGGGGCCTAGCGCGATACTGACGGGATCGCCGGGGATCATGTGCAAGAGAGCGAACAAGGCCAGGGTCGCCAAGAGGACAATGACGACCGAGAGCCCGATGCGCTTTATGGCGTAGATCCACATGACCGTCGCGAGGATGCCCCACCGGGTTATGGAGAAGGGACGGCCGGGGCCCCGGGAGTGTCAGAGGCCCCGGCCAGGAAAATCCTCAGACGTTCTTGAAGTAGAGCAGCTGCTGCTCACCCGACGGCGCGAAGTCGGCCTGCAGCGTGTCCCGGTGGATGAAGACTTCAGGCTCGTGCGTGAGCCAGACGTAGGCGCCGGTGTCCTCCATGATCTCCTGCATGCGGATATAGATATCGCTGCGCTTGTCGACGTCGGTTTCCGCGATCCCTTTCAGGTAGAGATCTTCGAATTCGTCGTCCGACCAACGCTCCCAGTTCCAGATGCCGACCTGGTCGCGCTTGAACCATTGGAAGGGCTCGTAAGGATCGGCGCCGGCGCCATAGCGCATGATCCAGATCTGCAGGTCCTTCCAGGCGTCGCCCTTCGATTCCTGGCCCATATCCCAGAACGGCCCGTCGTCCTGGGGCAGAACCGTGACAGTGATGCCGACGGCGGCCAAGTTCGCCTGGATGATCTGGGCGGCGAGAACGCGCTCCTGGTTGTTGAGCGTCTTCAGCTCCAGCTCTAGGCCGGACACACCCGCCGCGCTGAGCAACTCGCTCGCCTTCGCGGGATCGTAGGAGAATTTGGACTCGTTGCGCTTGCCCGGAAGGCCAGGGCAGACGATGCCGTAGGAATGCTCCGCCGTGCCTGAATA
>CALJXB010000347.1 GCA_937974415.1 uncultured Kiloniellales bacterium | reverse complement strand
GGGGGTATTGCACGAGGTCAGCGAGCAGAAGGCGGTGACCCAGCCGCTGACGGCGCTCAGCGCGACCGCCCGACGCGCCGCCGACGTGCCGGAGCTGCTGGCCCAGGCCTTTTCCATCTTCGCCGGCGAGCGACCCCGGCCGGTCCACATTTCGATTCCCATCGACGTGCAAGCCGAGCTGGTCGAGGACACCTGGGCAAGCGTCTCTCTGCCGTCGCGGCCCGCGCCGCACCCCGGACTGATCGCCGAAGCGGCGGCCCTGCTTAAGGGCGCCCAGCGACCGCTGGTCATGGCCGGCGGCGGCGCCTGGCAAGCCGCCGGCGACCTCACGGCCGTCGCCGAGCGGCTCGGCGCCGTCGTCGTCGCCAGCACCGCGGGCAAGGGAATCGTGCCTGACGATCACCCCTTGAGCCTGAGCGCCAGCACCGTGCGCCCAGAGGTGCAGGCCTTCATCGGCGAGGCGGACGTTATTCTGGCGGTCGGCACGGAGCTCTCCGAAACCGATAGCTTCGTCGAACGTCTGGATATCCGGGGCAAACTCATCCGTGTCGACATCGATCCGCGCAAGATGAACGACCTCTATCCGGCCGACCTTGCCATCGTGGCGGATGCCGGGCCGGCCATGGCCGCGCTCGCGACGGCGCTGGACGGCCATGACAGTGCGGCCGTTCGGGCCGAGGCGGAGGGCATCGTGCGCGGCCTTCGCGAGGCCATCGGAGCCAATCTCTCCCACTCCGAGCGCCAGCACGCGAAGCTCTTGGCGCTGCTCAAGGACTGCACGCCAGCCAATACGATCTTTGCTGGCGACGCCTGCCAGCTCGTTTACACCGGCGCCATCGCTTTCCCGGCGGCCATGCCGCGACAGTGGTTCTATCCGGCCGGCTATTGCGCCCTCGGCTGCGCACTGCCCAACGCCATCGGGGCCAAGCTGGCGCTCCCCGAGCGGCCGGTCATGGCGCTCGCCGGCGACGGCGGCTTCATGTTCACCATGCCGGAGCTCATGGTGGCCGCGGAACTGAGCCTCCCGCTGCCAATTATTGTCTGGGAGAACGGCGGCTTGAAGCAGATCCAGGACGACATGGACAGCCGCAATATCGAACGGGTCGGCGTAGCGGGTCCAAATCCCGACTTCGTCCAGCTGGCCCGGGCCTGCGGCTGCTATGGCGAGCGGCCCAGCGATGCGGGGTCTTTCCAGCAATCGGTCGCCGCAGCCCTGGAGGCGGACCGACCGACCCTGATCGCCGTTGGGGAAAACGATTCCTGGCTGACGTGAACGCCTGGCCATCGTTCGTCGTCGGCTCCTGGTCGGGCGCCGGTCCGGCATGGCACGGTCGCCCTGAGGTCACTTCTCCGCGATTTGGAAGCGCAATCCGACAAGCAGCCCGGGCCTGTTGTCGCTCAGGCTCAGCTTCGAGTCGTGAAGCTCCGCGATGGCTTTGACCAGCGCCAAACCGAGCCCGCTACCCGGGCTGGTGCGGCTTTGCTCCAAGCGATAGAAGCGTTTCAGGACATTGGCCCGTTCGGCTTCCGGAATGCCGGGGCCATGATCGCCCACGGACAAGACGGTTCCCTTGCCCTCGCGGCGAAGATCGAGGGCGATATCGGATCCGGAGGGCGCGTGGCGGATTGCGTTTTCCACCAGGTTCGCCAGGGCCTGGCTCAGCAGATCTCGGTCACCCTCGATCTCGATGCCGGGCTCGATCTGGGCTGCGAGGATGTGGCCGTCGGTCTTGGCGACCTCTTCATAGGCCTCGACGATGGCGCTCGCCAGGTCGGACAAGTCGATTCGGGTAAAGCGGGATTTCCGCGCCCCGGCCTCGATCTGGGCGATGCGCAGCAGGGCGGCGAAGGTCTCCAGGATGCCGTCGGTCTCCGTGAGGGCCTCAACGAGCGCGGTCTTGCAGCCAGCGACGGTGGACTCCTGGCGATAGGCGCGTTCCAGCTTTTGCCTCAGCCGGCCCAGGGGCGTTCTCAGGTCGTGGGCGATGTCGTCGCTGACCTGGCGGAGACCCGTCATCAGGGCCTCGTTGCGGTCCAGCATGCGATTGATGTTATGCGCCAGGCGGCTCAACTCGTCGTCCCGGCCCTCGATCGGAATGCGGTTCGTCATGTCTCCCGCGACGATCGCGTCGGTGGTCCGGCTGATGACCGCGACGCGCCTGACCGCGGCTCGGCTGAAAACCAGGCCGCCCGCCAAGGCGAGGAAGACCGTCAAGCTGAGCGTCCAGATCAAGGCGCCGAAGAGAAGCTCGGTGGTCTCCTCTACTTCGGTCAGCCCGCGTCCGACAATTAGGCGATCGCTCCCGAGCCTGAGCCCGAACAAAAGGGCCTGCTCGCCGATGTCGTCGACCTCGAATCCGTCATCATCATCATAATCGTCATCATCGAGCTCGATGGTGCGCCAGCCCGTGAAGGGCGACAGTAGCGGCATGTTGGCACTGTGCGCGACCTGCCCCGAGCTCTCCACAAGATAGAGCCCGCCACTGCCCCTGGATGCCTCGATCCGTCGGCGGACCAGGCTCACCAGCTCGCCCGTTCCGCCCAATTCGTAACCCCGCTCAAGCTCGCTGACATCGCGGGCAATCTCGTCCTCGATCGCGTCCTGCAACTCATGGGTCACGGACCAGTAAAGTCCAGCGAAGAGGACCACGACCGAGGCCGCAAAGAGCCCCGCATAGGCGAGCGCGATGCGAAAGGCCGTGGTGCGCAGGTATTCAACGGGGTTTCGCAAGAATATATCCGGCGCCGCGGCGGGTTTGGATCATGGGCCTGTCGAATGGCCGGTCCAGCTTCGATCGCAGTCGGCTGACTTGGGTTTCCACCACATTGGTCTTGGGGTCGAAATGGAAGTCCCAAACCTGCTCCAGGAGCATGGTTCGGGTGACGACGCGCCCCGCATTGCGCATCAGACATTCCAGCAGCCGGAACTCCCGCGGCAGGAGTTCGATCTCGGTTCCGGCGCGCGTGACCTTGTGCTTGATCAGATCCATTTCCAGGTCCCCAACCTTCAAGGCTGCGGTCTCCTCGGCCAGGGGTGGCCGTCGGGCAAGGGCATGGACGCGGGCCAATAGTTCGGAAAAGGCGAAGGGCTTCACCAGATAGTCGTCGCCGCCGGCCTCGAGCCCCTCAACGCGGTCGTCAATCCCCGCCATGGTGGTCAAGAACAGGACCGGGGTCTTGTCGGCGGCCCCGCGGAGGGATTTCACGATTGTCAGGCCGTCGATCTCAGGCAGCCGGCGATCGACGATCAAGACATCGTACTGGCCGCCGATGGCCCGCACCAAACCGGCCTTACCGTTACTTTCTAGATCGACCGCGTGGCCCTCCTGGCGCAAGCCCTCGGCCGTATAGTTGGCCGTATCGGTATCGTCCTCGATCACCAGGATTTTCATGTTTTCTTTCGGCTCTGCCAGACCGGAGGACAATAACAGGCCATGCCCGGCACGAGAAGTCCGTGCCGGGCAGCCCCATTGAGGTGGCGGGACCCACCCAAAGGGCGTGACCCTCGCGGGTCAGTCGTGGTCGTCATCGTCTTGGTCATCGTCGTCGTCATGATCCCCGGCATCAAGAGCGATCACCTGGCCTGACGTGGCATCGACCAAGACCGTCGTTAAGTCATCATGGCTTGCAACCTCGACTTCGTAGACAATCCGACCGTCCGCCATCTCGAGCTCGGCCTCGATCGCCCTGCCATTGCCGGCCGCCTCCGCGGCAGCCATCGCTTTGAGGATCTCGACAACGTCTGCAGCGACGAGATCGTCTTTTTCGGCCTCCTCGACCTCCCGATCGAGCACCGCGCCGCTCTGCGGGTCGATCATGAACTCATGGATCTTGCCGCCGGCCAGGGTCGTGACTTCGTACAAGACCCGGCCGCCCTCGTCCTCGGCGCCGGCTTCGAGAGCGCGCCCCTGGCTTTCCGCTTCTGCCGTGCCGATGGCTTGCGCCAGGCTGACGGGCGCCGTCATGACAGTGGAAATCTCGCGAGCTTCATCGTCTTTGCCGCTATCACTCGAGGCATAGACGCCACCCGTTGCGGCGGCGGTCAGGGCGCTGGAAGCGAGCAGAGCGGCCAGGATCTTGTTGGTCTTCATGTCAAAATCTCCTCGTTTGATGGCCGGCCGCATCATGCGATCCGGACAGCTCAACATTTGGGAAGACAAGGTCACGGGCCGATTGAGCGAACTATACAATTTTGTATAAGAAGCGGTCGTGACGTGA
>CALJXB010000346.1 GCA_937974415.1 uncultured Kiloniellales bacterium | reverse complement strand
CGCCCACGAGGTGGCCCATCTGGTGCACCAAGACCACAGCCGCGCCTTCTGGCGCCTGGTCGGCGAACTCACGCCCAACGTGGCCGGCCCGCAACGCTGGCTAAAGGCCCACGGCCACGCGCTGCACCGTTACGGCTGACGAGTACCCTCCATTCGGTCTCCTGCGCGCAAGTTATACCAAGTCTTGATGATAATATCAGGCGCTAATGCCCCCTTTGGCTCGAGCGCCACAATAAAACACAAAAACAGCACAGTATATAAAGTAGATATATGATATTTATCGCAAAGTTGAATTTAATTTTATATAGTATTTACTTAAAAAAAATGCCGTTTTCTACGATTTTAATCAACAATTAAATTTTTCTGCGCATCATCCGCAGGCATTACGACCAAGAACCTCAATGGAGTGAGCACAATGTTTGCGAAAATGATCGCGTTTATGAATGACGAAGATGGCGCGACCGCCATCGAATACGGCCTGATTGCGGCCCTGGTTTCGGTGGCGGCGATCGGTGCCCTGACGGCCATGGGCAACAGCCTCAGCACCATGTTCAACACGGTTTCGAGCGCTCTGTCCGCCGCCAACGGCGGCTGAGCGAGGCCTGCCGCACTTTTCAGACGGCACATTCCGTCGAGGTGTGGGGGTGATATCGGGCGGCTCGCTTCGCCCCACCCCCATTTTCCTTTCTGCCGGCCGCCAAGCCGACCGGTCCATGTCAAAAACCGCGCACCGGAACGGCGGCGCGGTTTTGTCGTAGGGCACGACAGATCCGGCTTGGGCACCCGCAATGTCGCTCAGGCCGCCTCCCCAATCAGCACTCGCGTGCGACTAATCGGGCGGCAGTGGCCGGCCCGGCACCCAGATATAGCCTTCCGGATCCAGGAGATAGCACTCGCGCAGGCCGTGGGGCTTGTCCTCGCTCGGCGCCAAGACCTCGTAACCGGCGGCTCGGGCCCGGGCTTCGGCCGCATCGGGGTCGAGGTTGTAGAGCCTCAGCTCGCAGCCGGCGCCGCGAAGGTTGGCAGCATGGGTGCGCGCCAGCATGGGCCGGTCGTCGTAGACATGCTCGGCGTGGATCATCCAGTCCACCCCCTCATGCCGCAGAACTGCGAGATCGGGGTCGTCGTAGACCAGCTCGACCTGCAGGACCTCCGTCAGGAAGCGCACCACTGGCGCCACCTCCCGCACCAACAGGTTCACGTTGAAGCCCGTCAGGGCGCGGCCGTAGTCCTCGGCGGGCATGAAGGGTGTCTTGGTGCTTTTCTTCATGGCACGGCCTCCACCTAGTCCTCGTTCTTGCGCCTGGTGGGGGTGAAGGTGCTCGCCGGTTCAGCCCCTTGGTTGGCCTGGCCTGGCGTGGTTCCGGTCAACCGGCCGATGAGCCGGTCCAGGAATCCCTCCAGCTGATCGCGCACGGCGATCTCGACGTCACCGCCAGCCAGCGGCTGGGGCTCATGGTTTTCCAGCGCCCGCGTCATGACCCTAGCCCAAAGCTTGGCCGGCAGGCCGCCGCCGGTCACCCTGGTCATGGGCCGGCCATCGTCGTTGCCGAACCAAGCGCCGGCGACCAGCTCCCGGGTGAAACCGATGAACCAGGCATCGCGGAATTCCTGGCTGGTGCCGGTTTTGCCAGCGGCCGGACGACCGATTTTGGCGGCCTTGCCAGTGCCCCATTCCACCGAAGCGGTCATCATGTTGGTCATCTGATCGACGTTGTAGGCGCCGATCAGCGGGCCCGGGCCCTCGCCCCGGCGCCGGTAGAGGACCCGGCCGGTGACATCGCGGATCTCCAGAATTCCGAAGGGCCAGACCCCGCGGCCGCCATTGGCAAAGGTGGCATAGGCGTTGGTTAGCTCAATCAAGGTGACCTCGGAGGCCCCGAGCGCCAAGCTGGGGGCGACCTCGAGATCGCTGGTGATGCCGAGACGCCGCGCCGCCTCGGCCACCTGTTCGCGGCCGACCTGCTCGGTCAGACGCACGGATACCGAATTGAGCGAGCGGGCGAAGCCCTCGCGCAGGGTGACGTCTCCGTAATAGCGCTCGTCGTAGTTCTGCGGCTGCCAATCGCCCACCGCGACCGGCGCGTCGGCCATGCGGTCGTCGGGCCGCCAGCCGGCCTCCATGGCAGCCAGATAAACGAACACCTTGAAGGCGGAGCCGGGTTGCCTGAGCGCCTGGGACGAGCGGTTGAACTGGCTCTCGACGTAGTCGCGGCCGCCGACCATGGCCCGTACGGCGCCGTCGGGCGTGAGCGCGACGAAGGCCGCCTGGTCGGCGCCGCGCCGGGCGCCTTCCTCCGCGAGGATCGCCACCAGCTCGTCCTCGGCGATGTTTTGCAGGCGGGAGTCCAGGGTCGTCACAACCGTCAGGTCCGAGTCGATCCGTCCCACGTAATCGCCGATCTGGGCCATCACCCAGTCGGCGTAATAGCGCGCCCGGCGGCTCGTCAGGCGCGGCCGGGCGGGCTTCGTCGCCTCGGCGTGTCGCGCCTCTTCGGGGGTGACGAAACCCGCCTCCACCATGGCGTTGAGAACGACGCGCGTACGCTGGCCCGCGCGCTGGTAGTCGCTCACCGGGTTGTAGCGCGACGGCGCCTTCAAAAGGCCCGCCAGCTGCGCCGCTTCGTAGAGGCTCACGTCGTTCGCCGCCTTGTCGAAATAGCGCCTTGCCGCCGCGTCGACGCCGTATGTGCCGGAGCCCAGATAGACCCGGTTGAGATAGAGCGCGAGGATCTCGTCCTTGCTGAATTTTCGCTCCAGCCACAGGGCCAGAAGGGCTTCCTGGACTTTGCGCTTCAAGGTCCGCTCGGGGGTCAGGAACAACACCTTGGCGAGCTGTTGGGTGATGGTGGAGCCGCCCTGGACCACTTCGCCGGCGCGCAGGTTCACCCAGACCGCCCGGGCCAGGCCGCGCAGGTCGATGCCAAAGTGGCGATAAAAGCGCCGGTCTTCGACCGCCAACACGGCGTGGGGCAAGACGGGCGGCAATTGCGCGACCTTGACGGTGCGGCCGTAGACCTCGCCGGTCGAGGAAATCGGGCTGCCGTCGGCGGCCAGCAGTGAAATGCTGGGCTGCCGCGTCGCCCGGGCGAGGCCCCCGATATCGGGCAGGTCGGTGGCGTACCACGCGAGCACCGAGCCCAGCAGCACGAAACCCCAGATGGCGAGCACCAGCGACCAGCGAAACAGCCGCGCCAGGCGACCGGCCAGGCCGGTCGCAGGCGCGGGCCGTTTGCGGCGGCTGTCGGCCTTGCCTCGCACGCCCTTCGCTTTGGCGCGGCCGGCCTTGGTTTTCCGGGGCATGGCTTTCCGCCCGCCGACGTTGCGCTCCCGCCTAGACGTCGAGATTGGCGACCTCGAGGGCATGGGTCTGAATAAACTCGCGGCGCGGCTCCACCACGTCGCCCATAAGGGTCGAGAATATGTCCGCCGCCTCGTCGGCATGAGAGACCCTCACTTGCAGCAATGCGCGCGCCTCCGGATCCAGCGTGGTTTCCCACAGCTGGCCGGGGTTCATCTCGCCGAGACCTTTGTAGCGCGAGAATGTGATGCCTTTGCGGCCGAGACGAAACACCGCGTCGACCAGCGAAATCGGGCCCGTGATGCGGTGGGAGTCGTCCTTGCCCTCGAGCTGGCTGTGCTGGGCGAAGGTTTCCTGAAGGTCGCCGGCCATGGCGTCGAGGCGGCGCGCTTCCGAGGAGCGGATGAGCGGGCCGTCGAGGATGTGGCGCTCGGTCATGCCCCGGAAGGTGCGCTGGAACGCCAGGCCCCCGTCCTGGGCCACGCTGCCCTGCCAGCCCCGTTCGGTATCCGGTGCCAGGGCGTCGAGGCGCTTGGCGATGAAATCCGCCGCCTTCTGGGCCTGGTCGCCAGGCGCCAGAATGTCCGGGTTGAGGGCCCCGAGTATGGCCGCTTGCTGGATGATCTCGGCATTGTCCACCTTGCGGATCAAGGGCTCCATGAGATGCTTCGCCCGCAGCGCCATGGCGACCCGGTCGCGCAGGTCCTCGCCGGCGATCTGGGGCCCCTCGGCCAGGGTCAGGACGCTGTCCTGGATGCCGTTGGTGATCAGATGGTTCTCGAGTTCGCGGTCGTCCTTCAGGTAACGCAGGGAATCGCCGCGTTTGGCGCGGTAGAGCGGGGGCTGGGCGATATAGAGGTGTCCGCGCTCCACCAGCTCGGGCATCTGGCGGAAAAAGAAGGTGAGCAGCAAAGTGCGGATGTGGCTGCCGTCGACGTCCGCGTCGGTCATGATGATGATCTTGTGGTAGCGCAGCTTGGCGATGTCGAACTCTTCGCGCCCGATGCCGGTGCCGAGCGCCGTGATCAGGGTGCCGATTTCCGCCGAGCTCAACATCTTGTCGAAACGCGCCCGTTCGACGTTCAGGATCTTGCCCCTGAGCGGCAGAATGGCCTGAAAGCGCCGGTCGCGGCCCTGCTTGGCCGAGCCGCCGGCGGAATCACCCTCGACGATGAAGAGCTCAGCCAAGGCCGGGTCGCGCTCCTGGCAGTCGGCCAGCTTGCCCGGCAGGGAGGCCACGTCGAGCGCGCCCTTGCGCCGGGTCAGGTCGCGCGCCTTGCGAGCGGCCTCGCGCGCCACCGCGGCTTCCACCACCTTGGCGACGATCTTCTTGGCCTCCGCCGGGTGCTCCTCGAAATACTGCTGCAGCTTGTCGTTGACCACACCCTCGACCACCGGGCGGACCTCGGAGGAAACCAGCTTGTCCTTGGTCTGGCTGGAAAATTTCGGATCCGGCACCTTGACGGACAGGACGCAGGTAAGGCCCTCGCGGGCATCGTCTCCGGTCAGCTGCACCTTCTCCTTCTTGCCCAGAGCGGAGCTGGCCGCATAGGCATTGACCTGCCGGGTCAAGGCCGCGCGGAACGCAGCCAGATGGGTGCCGCCGTCGCGCTGCGGGATGTTGTTGGTGAAGCACAGCACGTTCTCGTGGTAGCTGTCGGTCCATTGCAGGGCCAGCTCCACGGTGAGCCCGTCACGCTCGGATTTGATCACCACCGGCGGCTCCACCAAGGGCGTCTTGGTCCGGTCGAGGTAGCGAACGAAGGCCTCGAGGCCGCCCTCGTAATGCAGCTCGACCTGATGGGGCTCGGCGTGACGGTCGTCGCGCAGGATCAAACCCACGCCGGAATTGAGGAACGCCAGCTCGCGTAAGCGGTGCTCCAGGGTATTGAAGTCGAAATCCGCCATGGAGAAGGTCTTGCGCGACGGCAGGAAGGTGATCTCGGTGCCGGTCCGCCCGTCGCTGTCGGCGACCGCCGCCAGCGGTGCATCGGGCTCGCCGTCGGAAAAGCGGATCAAATGGGCCTTGCCCTCGCGGAAGATGCGTAGCTCCAGCCATTCGGAGAGGGCGTTGACCACCGAGACGCCGACCCCGTGCAGGCCGCCGGAAACCTTGTAAGAGTTCTGGTCGAATTTTCCCCCGGCGTGCAGCTGGGTCATGATGACCTGGGCCGCCGACACGCCCTCTTCGGCGTGGATATCGACGGGAACGCCGCGCCCGTTGTCGCTCACGGTGACCGAGCCGTCACCGTTCAGCACCACCTCGACGGAATCGCAATAGCCGGCGAGCGCCTCGTCGATCGAGTTGTCGACCACTTCGTAGACCATGTGGTGCAGGCCCGAGCCGTCCTCGGTGTCGCCGATATACATGCCGGGGCGCTTGCGCACCGCCTCAAGGCCGCGCAGGACCTTGATGGATTCCGCGCCGTAATCCTGGCCGAAGTCTTCGGCCGGATCCTGATCGAGATCTGTTTTGCTCGGAGTTTCAGTCATTTCGTCTCGGTCGTTCGAACTCGTCAATCGCGCCCAACGGCTCCGGTCCCGCCGTTCGGGGCCCACATCCCGGCGCCCTCGCGGAGCGGCCGGGGCCTCTGCCGGCTAGCCGCCGCGTGGCGTCAGGCGTCCACCCGTCACGGCGAAGACCTGAGCGGCCGCGCCGAGGTCGGCGAACAGGGCCTCTTCGGTCCCGGTCAGCCAAGCCTGGGCGCCCAGGGCAAGAACTTCATCGAACAGGGCACGGCGGCGCTCGGGGTCGAGATGGGCTGCCACCTCGTCCAGTAAAACCAGCGGCGGCGCGGCGCGTTCGGCGGCCAGCAGCCGGGCGTGGGACAGCACGATGGACAAGAGCAGCGCCTTCTGTTCGCCGGTCGAGCCTTGCGCCGCGGGTCGCGCGGAGGCGACCTCCGTGACCTTGAGGTCGCTGCGATGAGGTCCTACGGCCGCGCCGCCGGTTTCCGCGTCCTGCCGCCGCGACGCGGCCAAACGCACGCGCATCTCGTCCTCGGCCTCGAGGGCGGGTCCCTCCGCCAGCCGCGCGTTCACCTCCCCATCGAGCTCCAGCCGGGCGCGCGGGAAGGGGCCGTCGGACTGGCCGCAGGCCCGCGAAAGCTGGCCAACGAAACCGCGTCGCGCCGCTTCGACGGCAACGCCGTGGCGCGCCATGGTGTCCTCCAGCGCCGCGAGCCAGTCGGCGTCTTGGGCGCCGGTCCTGAGGAGGCGCGCGCGCTGCCGCATGGCCTGCTCATAGGCGGCCAGACGGCCGCTATGCCCGGCGTCGAATCCGGTCACCAGCCGGTCCAGGAAGCGCCGCCGCCCGCTCGGTCCGTCGCGGAACAGGCCGTCCATCCGCGGGGTCAGCCAGACCATGCGGACCACCTCGCCGAGGGCCTGCTGGCCGCGCCGATACGCGCCGTCGATCTTGATGGCCCGCCGTTCGCGGAGCTCGCCAGAGGCCTCGGACTGGGCGGCGCCCGCTTCGCGGCCGGTCCCCAGATCGCGCGGCCCCTCGGGGGTCATGACCCGGGCGGCAACCGACCAGCCGGGCCCCAAGGGACTCTCGGTCCCATCGGTCTCGCCCGGGGGCCTGCGGTCGATCTCGCTCAGGCGCGCGGCCCGCAGGCCGCGCCCGGGCGCGAGGAAGGAAATCGCCTCCAACAGGTTGGTCTTGCCGGCGCCGTTCGCGCCGGCCAGCACCACCGGCCGGTGGTCAAGCTGCAGTTCGGCCGCCTCGTAGCACCGGAAATTGCTCAGCGCCAGCCGGCTCAGCCAACAGCCGGACGGCGCCGGCGCCGGCACTGCGCCATCGCCGCCGACCAAACTCAGCGCCGGTCGCGCGGCAGACGCCGATGACGCTGGTGGCGCTGTCCTCTCGCTCACGCTCGCCGGTCTCACCAAGGGCCGTCTCGCTCAGCCATGCTCATACGCGCATGGGCATGAGGACATAAAGTGCGCTTGCGTCGGCCCGGTCCCGCACGATGGTTGGCGAAGAGGAATCGGCCAGGGTGAATTGCGCTGCATCGCCTTCGATCTGGTGGGCGATGTCCAGCAGGTATCGCGAATTGAAGCCGATCTCCAGCGCTTCGCCGCCATAGTCGACTTCCAGCGCCTCCTCGGCACTGCCGCTTTCGGGGCTGGTGGCGGAGACCGTCAGCGCCCCGTTGGCCAGCGCCAGCTTCACCGCCCGGCTTTTTTCCGTCGAGATGGTGGAGACCCGGTCGACGGCATCGAAGAAGGACTTGCGGTCGACGTCCATGACCTTGTCGTTGCCCGAGGGGATCACCCGCTCGTAGTCCGGAAAAGTGCCGTCGATCAGCTTCGAGGTGAGCACGGTCTCGGCAAACGCGAAGCGAATCTGAGTTTCCGATAGCGAGATCTCCACCGATCCGCCGATCTCATCGATCAGCTTGCGCAGTTCGCCCACCGTCTTGCGCGGCACGATGACGGCCGGCATGTCCGCGGCTCCTTCCGGCAGCGGCATCTCGAAGCGGGCGAGGCGGTGTCCGTCGGTCGCCACGGCCCTGAGCACCGGCAGATCGCCGGTCTTGGTGGCGTGCAGATAGATGCCGTTGAGATAGTAGCGGGTTTCCTCGGTCGAGATGGCAAAGCGGGTCCGGTCGATCAAATTCTTCAGCTCGGACGCCGCCATGGCGAAGTTTTGCGGCAGCACGCCATCGCCGACGGCCGGAAAATCCTCCTTCGGCAGGGTGGTCAGGGTGAAGTTGGAGCGCCCGGCGGCCAGGGTCATGCGGCCGTTATCGCCGGAAACCTCAAAGGAGACTTCGGCGCCCTCCGGCAGTTTTCGCACGATGTCGTAGAGCGTATGGGCCGGCGCCGTGGTGGCGCCGGTCTGCTCGACCTGGGCGCTCACGCCTTCGACCACGCTCAGATCCATGTCGGTGGCGCTCAGGCGAAGGTTCTCCGACCCGGCCTCAAGCAGCACATTCGACAGGATCGGGATGGTGTTTCGCCGTTCGACGACACTTTGGACATGTGCGAGCGACTTCAACAGAGACGCACGTTCAATGGTCAGCTTCATGGGTTCAGAGATCGATGTTCGAGGGATGTGCTTTCAAAGTCAGTCGGAGCTTCGTGCAAAGGTCAATCGGGCACCCACGCGGCTTGTTTGCCGACGCCCTTTACGGCCCTGTACGACCGTCCCGCAACGCTGAAAGACTCGCGCGAATCGATCCACGCGATACGGTCGAACACAATAGCACAGGCAGTCAGTTAGGTAAGCCTTTTCGCACCCCTTGGCAAGCCCGCCGAGACGCTCCCCAAAGGCTTTCCGCGCGGCCCAAAACACGCCCGGCCCCTAGAATCCCGAGATACAGGAAGCCCGCCGTCTAATGGCGGCGGGCTTCCATCTGTCAGGTGCTGGTTTGGGCTTGGCGACGGTAAATCCCGTATGCCTGCCGGCTCAGCTCTCCAGCATGCGGCGCAAGAGATCGACATCCTCGGCAAAGCTGCTGTCGGTCGTCTTGAGCTCCTCGATCTTGCGCACCGCATGCATCACGGTGGTGTGGTCGCGGCCGCCGAACTTGCGGCCGATTTCGGGCAGGGAGCGGGAGGTCAGCTGCTTGGCCAGATACATGGCCACCTGACGCGGCCGCGCCACCGCCCGGGCGCGCCGCGCCGAGTGCATGTCGGCGATGCGGACATTGAAGTGCTCGGCCACGCGCTTCTGGATCTCCTCGATCGTCACCCGCCGGTCGTTGGCCCGCAGGAGATCGTGCAGGACTTCCGTGGTGGTCTCGAGGGCGATCGGCCGGCCGACCAGTGTCGTATGGGCGACGATGCGGTTCAGCGCCCCTTCGACCTCGCGCACGTTGGAGGTAATCTTGTGCGCCAGGAACTCCAGGACCTTCTCCGGAATCTCGGCGCCGAGCTGTTCGCACTTCGACTGAAGAATGCCGAGACGCAGCTCATAGGTCGTCGGATGAATGTCGGCCACCAGCCCCCAGCCGAGACGCGAGCGCATGCGCTCTTCGACGCCCTCCAGGTCCGACGGGCTCTTGTCGGCGGAGATCACCACCTGGCGGTTCTGATCGACCAGCGCGTTGAAGGTATGGAAGAATTCCTCCTGGGTCGCCTCGCGCCCGCCGATGAACTGCACGTCGTCGATCATCAGCACGTCGACCGAGCGGAACTGTTCCTTGAAGGACATGGTGTCCTTCGTCCTGAGCGCCCGCACGAACTGGTACATGAATTTTTCGGCCGAGAGATAAACGACCTTTCGGTTCGGCCCGCGCTTGCGGATCTGCCAAGCGATCGCATGCATCAGGTGGGTCTTGCCGAGGCCGACGCCGCCATAGAGGAATAGCGGATTGAAGGGAACCACATTGGCTTCCGCGACCCGCCGCGCCGCCGCATACGCCAATTCGTTCGGCTTGCCGACGATGAAGTTCTCGAAGGTGAAACGCGGGTCGAGCGGCGCGCTGATCTCGCACGCCGCCGGATCGGCCTTGTCGCCCTCGTCGCGGCCATTGCGCCCGTGGCCGCTGGTTCGCGGCAGCGCAACGGAACCGACCGCGCCATTGCCCGGCCGCGCCGCACCGTCATGTCCCAGCCGCGACGTCACCGGTCGGTTCGCCACTTGCACCACGATATCGACGCGGTTGACCCTTTCGTCCTCTTCCACCCACAAGAGACGGATGCGGTCGGCATAATTGCTTTGCACCCAATCGCGCATGAAGCGCGTCGGTACGGCCATGCGAACCGCGCCGCTCTTGGAGTTGACGAGAGTCAAGGGCTTCAACCAGCTGCGGAACGCGGCCTCTCCCACTTCGGCGCGCAACCGACCGCGCACCCTTGCCCAGCGTTCCTCGACTTGGGGATCGAGCTCAGCGCCATGCATGCCTATGTCCCCCAAAGGCAACCACGGCGAATCCCCTCATACTGTTCCCCTTTGCGAGCCAACGACCCGCCGCGGATCCCCCTTTACCGATCCGACAACGTCCAACGGTCGCCCCGTCTGGCTCCAAGAGGGGAAGAAAAGTGGCGGTCATATCGCTTCCCGTCTCCTGATTCAGAAGGTTTTGTAAACAACTATTGTTTGTATTCGGATGGTTCCCTGTCCGGCAACTTCGAACAATCCGTAAGAGTCGAACACGAGGGATTGCCGCACTTTCACACCCACCCCGAATTACAATTTTGCGAGAACTTCGCAAATAATGGGAGACCGTTTTATTTGAGTATTCTCGTGAATACTTGGTTTTTATAGACCCCCACTTGACCTCGCACCTTACCTCGCAAGCCCCCTTCGTGGCAAGCGGAAGGAAAGCAGAACGCAGGGGTTTTTCAAAGCAGTCTCAATGACAACGGATTGTTATGCAATCTGTGCGTGTGGGCCGTCCGGCCGCCGAAAGTCCGGCGGGGAGGGAGAGGAAAGAGCCTATGGGGTATTTGGCGGGCCTTGAAAATCGAGCCTCGACAGGCTCATGGCTTGCGTGGTTGAAGTTGTCTTGCGGGCCGGCCCGGCTGCGGCAAGACGCTCAGCTCATTTGTTTGACGCGCGCACTGAGCCGAGAAATCTTTCGCGCCGCAGTGTTGCGATGAAGAATGCCTTTTTGCGCGCCGCGTTGCAGCTCGGGCTGCGCCGTCTTGAACGCCGCTTCTGCGGCCTGCTTGTCGCCGGAGGCGATGGCCGTTTCAGCCTTCTTGACGAAGGTGCGAACGCGGCTGACCCGCGAACGGTTGCTGACCGCGCTGCGAGCGTTGCGCCTGATGCGCTTCTTGGCGGATTGATGGTGCGCCATTTCCATTGACCTGTGTTGGACCCGAGAAAGCGCCGCGCTTATAGCGGTGGGCTGGACCGTCGTCAAGAACACTCCCGGACTCGACCGAAGATCGCACTGATCGACAACCCGGGCACCGGCAACAAAACCCGGCGACCTTAGCGTTGGCGTGTCGGGCAGTAGAAGGTGGAGCGTCCCGATTGCACCAGCCGGCGAATGCCGCCCCGCTTGCGACGATCGCAGTCACAGCCCGGACAGGCCCCGCCCTCGCAGTCGTAAACCGCCCATTGGTGCTGAAAGTAGCCCAGCTCGCCGTCGGCCTGGACATAGTCGCGCAAGCTCGAGCCGCCGGCGTCGATCGCCCGCCTAAGCACGTCGCGCACCGCCCAGGCCAGTCGCTCGGCACGGCCGCCTTGCACCGTATAAGCCTGACGGCGCGGCGAAAGCCCGGCGTAGAACAGCGCCTCGCAAACGTAGATGTTGCCCAGTCCGGCAACGACTTTTTGGTCCAGAAGGGCCGCCTTTATGGGCGTGCGGCGACCCTCGAGGGAGGTCGCCAGAGACTTGCCGTCGAAGCGATTGCCCAGTGGCTCCGGGCCGAGATCGCACAACAGTTTGTGTGCGGCCAGCCCATCGCTCGCCACCAAGTCCATGACCCCGAAGCGCCGGGCGTCGTTGAAACGGATCTCCGTACCGGCTTCGGTTTCGAAGACCACGTGATCGTGGGCATCGAGAGGCACGCCGTTTGGCCGCCCCAAGACCAGGCGCCCCGACATGCCGAGATGACAGAGCAAGGTCTCTTCGCCGTCGAGGCGTACGAGGATGTACTTGGCCCGGCGGTCGATGCTCAATACGCGGCGCCCTTCAAGCCTGGCGGCGAAGTTCTTCGGCAAAGGAAAGCGCAAGTCCGGCCTGCGCTGCAGCACGCGCACCAGCTTGCGGCCCTCCAGGTGGGGCCGCAGTCCGCGCACCACGGTTTCGACTTCGGGAAGTTCGGGCACGGGCGGAAGGGTCCCCTATCGGATCGGCGGACGAACAGGCGCAAAAGCCGGCATGTCGTCGACGGCGGCGCCGAGAGTAGCGCGAAGCCGGGGCGCGCGCTATGGTCCGCGCCATGAGACCTGACAAGATATCGCGGGCGACCGGCGAAGACGCCTCCGGCACGGAGGAGGTGGTTTCGTTCGGTTTCGAATCGATGCCGCAGCCCGAGAAGGTGTGGCGGGTGCGCCAGGTCTTCGAGAGCGTGTCGGACCGCTACGATTTGATGAACGATCTCATGTCCGGCGGCATCCACCGCTTGTGGAAGCAGGCCATGGTCGACTGGCTGGCGCCGCGACCGGGCCTCCGCCTGCTGGATGTCGCCGGCGGCACCGGCGATATCGCGTTTCGTGTGATCGAACGCCTCGGCCGCGAGCGGGCGGGGGACATCGTGGTCTGCGATCTCACCCCCGAAATGCTCCAGGTCGGGCGCGACCGGGCCGTCGACCGGGGCATTCTGCCCGGCGGTCCGGGCAGTCCGCGCTGGATCTGCGGCAACGCCGAAGCGCTGCCCTTGGCCGACCGCAGCGTCGAGGCCTACACCATCGCCTTCGGGCTGCGCAATGTGACGCGCATCGACGCGGCCCTCGGCGAGGCGCGGCGGGTCCTGCGCCCGGGAGGACGTTTCCTCTGCCTCGAGTTCAGCCGCGTTGCGGTGCCGCTCATCTCCGAGCTCTACGATCTCTATTCCTTCAAGGTACTGCCGGCGCTCGGCGCTCGGGTCACCGGCGACCGCGACGCCTATCGCTATCTCGTCGAATCGATCCGGCGCTTCCCGCCCCAGGACGAGCTGGTGGGCCGCATCGCCGCGGCTGGCTTCGACCGGGTGCGGTACCGCAATCTCTCCGGCGGCATAGCGGCTCTTCATTCGGCCTGGCGTCTTTGACCTCGATGCTGCGCCCGATACGGACCCTCTTGAGGCTGCTCGTGATCGCCCGCACCCTGGCGCGGCACGACGCACTCGCCGCGCTGGAGGTGCTGCAGGTGGCACCGGGCCTGCTGTGGTTCGCGCGTCTGGGCTCGCGGCGCGACGTGGACGGCCGGCCGGGACAGAAACTGGCCCGCGCGCTCACCGAGCTGGGGCCCTCGTTCATCAAGTTCGGCCAATTCCTCTCGACGCGCGCCGACTTGCTGGGCGAGCAGTTGGCGGCCGACCTTTCGGAACTACAGGACCGGCTGCCGCCCTTCGACAGCCGCGCCGCCCGCGCCACCGTCGAAAGCGAGCTGGGCCGGCCGATCGACGCGCTGTTTTCGCGCTTCGAGGATGAGCCGGTCTCGGCCGCCTCGATCGCCCAGGTCCATCTCGCCATCGTCAAAGGCGAGGAGCGGCGGGCGGAGGACCCGGCCCCTTCCAGTGCGGCCGCGGCCGCCGCCCGAACCGCGGCAGCGTCGGCCGGGGCGGCGGCTTTAGGGGATCTCGAGGAAGCGGTCGAGGACTGGAGCGGCCGCGAGGTCGCCGTGAAGGTGCTGCGGCCCGGCGTCGAGCAGGCCTTCGCCCGCGACCTGGAGCTGTTTTACACCGTGGCCGACGTGGTCGAACGCACCCAGCCCAAGCTGCGACGCCTCAAGCCGCGAGAAGTGGTCGGGGTGTTCGAGGAGACGGTGAAGCTGGAGATGGATCTGCGCATGGAGGCGGCGGCGGCCTCGGAACTGCGCGCCAACTTCGCCGACGACCCCGACTATCACGTTCCCGCCATCGATTGGCAGCTCACCTCGCGCAGGGTACTGACGCTCGAACGGGTCGGCGGCGTTCCCCTCGACGACAAGGAAGCGCTGATCGCCGCCGGCCATGACCTGAGCGAGGTTCTGACCAAGGCCGCCACCATCTTCTTCAAGCAAGTGTTCCGCGACGGGCTGTTCCACGGCGATCAGCACCCCGGCAACATGTGGGTCGATGCCGACGGCAACATCGTCGCCGTCGACTTCGGCATCATGGGACGGCTCGACCGCCGCACCCGCTACTACCTGGCCGACATGCTGCTGGCGACCCTGGCGCGCGACTATCGCCAGCTCGCCGAGGTTCATGTCGAGGCGGGCTACCTGCCGCTCGGCCATCCGCCGGAGATCTTCGCCCAGGCCCTGCGCTCGGTCTGCGAGCCGATCTTCGGGCGGCCGCTCAATCAGATCTCCTTCGCCCGCCTGCTCGCCCAGCTCCTGCAACTCACCGAATCCTTCGATATGCCGGTCCAGCCCCAGCTCCTGCTGCTGCAGAAGAACATGCTGATGGCCGAAGGAATCAGCCGCCGGCTCGACCCGAGTCTCAACATTTGGGTCCTCGCCCAGCCGCTGATCGAGGCCTGGGTGCGCGAGAACCGGGGCCCGGAGGCCCGGCTCAAGGACGCCGCCCAGGACCTGGGCGAGAGCCTGCAGCGCCTACCGCGCCTCATTTCCGACGTCGAGCGCGCCTCCAGCCAAATTGCCCGCGACGGCCTACGCCTCGATCCGCAGTCCGCCAGGAGCCTGGGTGCGGGCGGACGGGATCGGGGATCCAAGATTGCCCTGGCGATCGCCGCCGTGGCCCTGGTGGCTGCGGTTATCGCGCTGATCTAGAAAGATTTTTCTAGCTTCTTGTCAGCGCGGCCTGGACATCTTAAATTATCTACGGCGCGTCAGCGTGAAATTACTTTAATTGCGCAGAATGAGAGATGTTTTCCGGCATGTTGTCTGCCAAACGCATCCTGCTGATCGTCTCCGGCGGCATCGCCGCCTACAAGAGCCTGGAAGTGATCCGCCGTCTGCGCGAGGGCGGCGCGGCTGTGCGCTGCATCCTGACCCGCGCCGGTGCCGAGTTCGTCACGCCCCTGAGCCTGGCGGCGCTCAGCGGCGACAAGGTCTATGACGATCTCTTCTCCCTCACCGACGAAGCCGAGATGGGCCATATCGAGCTGTCCCGCGACGCCGACCTGCTGGTAGTGGCGCCCGCCAGCGCCGACTTGCTGGCCAAGATGGCGACCGGCCAGGCGAACGATCTGGCGACGACGGCGCTGCTGGCCACCGACACGCCCATCCTGGTGGCGCCGGCCATGAACGTGCGCATGTGGGAGCACGCCGCAACCCAGGCCAACATGGCGCTCCTGGCCGAGCGCGGGGTCTTCAGCGTCGGGCCGACAGAAGGCGAGATGGCCTGCGGCGAGTACGGCTTCGGCCGGCTGGCGGAGCCCGAGGAGATTGTGGCGGCCATCGCCGATTTTTTTCGCGCCAGCGACCGCCTGAGGGGCGTGCGCGTCCTGGTCACCAGCGGGCCGACCTATGAAGCCATCGACCCGGTGCGCTACATCGCCAACCGCTCCTCGGGGCGCCAGGGCCACGCCATCGCCGAAGCCCTGGCCCGACTGGGCGCCGAGGTCACCCTGGTCTCCGGGCCGACCGGCCTCGCCGATCCCTGGGGCGTCCGGGTCGTGCGGGTCGAATCGGCCGAGGACATGCTGGCGGCCTGCCGGTCCGCCGTGCCGGTCCAGGTGGCGGTCTGCGCCGCCGCGGTCGCCGACTGGAAGGTCAAGTCCGCCAAGGCCCAGAAGCTCAAGAAGGACGGCGATCTGCCGCGCCTGGAGCTGGCGCCGAATCCCGACATCCTGGCCGAGCTGTCGGCAGCCGGCGAGGGCCGCCCGGCCCTGGTGATCGGATTTGCCGCGGAGACGGAAAAGGTGATCGAGCACGCCACGGCGAAGCGTGCCAAGAAGGGCTGCGACTGGATCCTGGCCAACGACGTAAGCCCGCAAACCGGGACCTTCGGCGGCGCCGAGAACCGCATCCACATGATCGACGGGGCGGGCGTCGAAACCTGGCCGGTCATGACCAAAACCGCCGTCGCCGCCGAGCTGGCCGAGCGCATCGCCGATCATCTCGCCACCGGATCTGGCAAGGGGCCGGCGGCGCGCCGGGGGAAAACCGCAGCATGACGAAACTCAAGGTAGCCGTACAGCAACTGCCCCACGGCCGGGACCTGCCGTTGCCGGGCTATGCGACGGCCGACAGCGCCGGCATGGACCTGCTGGCTGCGGTGGCCGACCAGGTCACCCTGGCTCCCGGCGAGCGCCGGCTGATCCCGACCGGCCTGGCGATCGCCTTGCCCGCCGGCACCGAGGCACAGGTCCGACCCCGTTCCGGCCTCGCCCTGAAGCACGGGATCAGCGTCCTCAATGCGCCGGGCACCATCGATGCCGACTACCGCGGCGAAGTGGGGGTGATCCTGATCAACCTGGGCCAGGACCCGGTGACGCTGAGGCGCGGCGACCGGATCGCGCAACTGGTCGTGGCACCCTGCCAACAGGTCGCCTGGCAGCCGAGCGACGCCCTCGACGAAAGCGCCCGCGGCGCCGGCGGCTTCGGCTCGACCGGCCTGGACGGACGAGAGGGCGACGGCCGGAAGAGCGGCGACGGCTCCGCCGTTGCGTCGTCCTAACCCTGGGAAACCAAAGCCGAACCATGTTCCGACTGTCGAAAAAGCTGCTCTTCGCCATCGAGGCGGTGGTCGACATCGCCTACCACGCCGGGCCGGGGCCGGTACGCTCGGTCGATATTTCCCGGCGCCAGGGAATCCCGCGGCGTTATCTGGAACAGGTCCTGCAACACCTGGTCCACAACGGCGTCTTGGCCGGCCAGCGCGGTCCCAAGGGCGGCTACCGGCTCGCCCGCGAGCGTCGGCGCATCACCGTGGGCGAGATCGTGCGCATCGTGCGCGACCTGGAGGGGGCCGGCGATCCGGTCGCGGAGTCCAACGGCTCGGAGATCGGGCTCAAGGTGGTGCGGCCCCTGTGGCAGAGCGCCCAGCAGGAAATGCTGGAGCGCTTCGACAAGCTGACCATCGAGGAATTGTGCACTCGGGCCCGCAAGATGGACATCGCCAGCGAGGCCGTGAAGGTCCCGGATTTCAGCATTTGAGGCCGCAAAGCGTGATGGTGCCCTGACGTGACGGAGACCCCTAAATGACCAGCGCCGCCTTGGCGGCCCGCCTCTCGGCGCACGGCGAGTTCCGCGGCCGCGTCTACGACAATGTCCTGGAGACCATCGGCGCCACGCCGATGGTCCGCCTTTCGCGCCTCGCCGCCCGCCACGGCGTCCGCGCCGAGCTGGTCGCCAAATGCGAGTTCTTCAATCCGGCGGGCTCAGTCAAGGACCGCATCGGGCTCGCCATGATCGAGGCGCTGGAGGCCCAGGGCCGGATCACGCCCGAGACGGTGATCGTCGAGCCGACCAGCGGCAACACCGGCATCGCGCTGGCCTTCGTCTGCGCGGCCAAGGGCTATCGCCTCATCCTCACCATGCCGGAGACCATGTCGGTGGAACGCCGCAAGATGCTGCGCCTCTTGGGCGCCGAACTTGTGCTGACCGACGGCGGGCTCGGCATGCGCGGCGCCGTGGACAAGGCCGAGGCCCTCTTGCGGGAGCTGCCCCACGCCGTCATGCCCCAGCAGTTCTCCAACCCGGCCAATCCCGCCGTCCACCGCCTGACCACGGCGGAAGAGATCTGGGCCGACAGCGCCGGCGCGGTCGACGTGGTGGTCTCCGCCGTCGGCACCGGAGGAACCCTGACCGGCGTCGGCGAGGCCCTCAAGGCCAAGAAGCCCGAGCTCAAGATGATCGCCGTAGAGCCCGAGGACAGCCCGGTGCTCAGCGGCGGACAGCCCGGCCCCCACAAGATCCAGGGGATCGGCGCCGGCTTCATACCGGATATCCTGGATACGGATCTGATCGACGAAGTGCTCCGGATCGCCAACGACACGGCCATGGGCCTCGCCCGGGAGGTCGCCGCCCTGGAAGGCCTGCCGGTCGGCATCTCCTCGGGCGCGGCTCTTGCCGCCGCCTTGGAAGTCGGCACCCGGCCGGCCATGGCCGGCAAGATGATCGTGGTCATCCTGCCGTCCTTCGCCGAACGCTATCTGACAACCGACCTGTTCGAAGGCATGTAGATGGAACTCACGGATCAGCAAGTCGAACGCTACGCCCGACACATCGTGCTGCCGGAAATCGGCGAGGAGGGCCAGGAAAAGCTGCTGGAGTCCAAGGTCCTGGTCATCGGCGCCGGGGGCCTCGGCTCTCCCCTGCTGCTCTATCTCGCGGCTGCCGGCGTGGGCACCCTCGGGGTCATCGACGACGACGTGGTCGACTTCTCCAACCTGCAGCGCCAGGTGGTCCACGACACCTCCAAGGTCGGCGTCGACAAGGTGGAAAGCGCGAAGGCCCGGATCGCCGAGATCAACCCGGACGTCAAGGTCGTGGCCTATCGCGAGCGTTTGGTGCGCGACCGGGCCCTCGAGCTGGTGTCGGCCTACGATGTGGTGGCCGACGGATCGGACAACTTCGCGACCCGCTATCTCGTCAATGATGTGTGCTTTTTTGCACAGCGGCCGCTCGTATCCGCCGCCATCATGAGATTTGACGGACAGATCACCACCTTCAAGGCCCATGAGCGCGGGCCAGAGGCCCCCACCGCACACCCCTGCCAGCGCTGCATCTTCCCGAGCCAGCCGGAGGACCCGAAGCAGGGCTGCGCCGACATGGGGGTCATGGGGGCGTTGGCCGGCACCCTGGGCGCCATGCAGGCCAACGAGGTGATCAAGGAGCTGCTCGGCATCGGCGAGAGCCTGTCCGGCCGGCTGCTGCTCTACGATTCCCTGGCGAGCGTGTTCCGCGAAGTGAAGGTTCAGGCCGACCCCGCCTGTCCGCTATGCGGCCCCGAGGCGAGCCTCCACGCCCTGGAAGACACGGATTACGGCGACGACTCGCGGACCTGCGCGGCTTAGCGAACTGGCGCTTTCTTAGGCCGGTATGCCGGCTCAGAACATCGATTCGACGACCCGGTCGGGCGGCGCGTGGCCGTCGACGAAGGTCTTGATATTGATGAGAACCTTCTCGCCCATGGCGAGCCGACCTTCGATCGTGGAGGAGCTCATGTGGGGCAGCAGCACGACGTTGTCCAGCTTCAAGAGCTTGGGATTGATGGCCGGCTCGTGCTCGAAGACGTCGAGCCCGGCGCCGGCGATTTCCTTGGCTTCCAGCATGCGGGTCAGCGCGTTCTCGTCGATCACCTCGCCGCGGCTGGTGTTCACCACGAAGGCATGGGGCTGCAGGCACTTTAGCCGCCGCGCCGACAAGAGATGGAAGGTCGCCGGCGTGTGCGGGCAGTTCACCGAAATGATGTCCACCCGGGCCAGCATCTGATCGAGGCTCTCCCAATAGGTCGCCTCCAGCTCCTCCTCGATCTCGGGGTGGACCTTGCGCCGATTGTGGTAATGGATCGACAGCCCGAAGCCCCGGGCGCGGCGCGCCACCGCCTGGCCGATGCGGCCCATGCCGATGATCCCGAGCCGCTTGCCGGTGATGCGGTGGCCCAGCATGGACGTCGGGCTCCAGCCGTGCCATTCGCCCGAGCGGACCAAGCGCTCGCCTTCCGCCAGGCGCCGCGGAACCGCCAGGATCAGCGCCATGGTCATGTCGGCGGTGTCGTCGGTCAGGACCCCCGGCGTGTTGGTGATGGTGATTCCGCGCTGGCGGGCCGTTTTCAGGTCGATATTGTCGACGCCGGTGCCGAACGAGGCGATCAAGCGCAGAGTCTCGCCGGCGTGGGACAGCACGCCGGCATCGATGCGGTCGGTCACCGTCGGCACCAGGACATCGGCCTCCTTCACGGCGGCGATCAGCTCCGACTGGCTCATCGGCGCGTCCTCTAGGTTAAGACGCGCGTCGAACAACTCCATCATGCGGGTCTCTATGGCGTCGGGCAGCCGACGGGTGACAATGACCTGAGGTTTTTTTGCTGACATCACGTCGTCTCGAGGGGCGAAAACCGGTTGAACTCTGGCTTAGCAGCCGCGCCCGGCCCTTGTCTAGCGATTGTCGGGGTCTAGCGATTGTCGGGCCAACGCTCGGCCGAATTCAACGGTTTAGGTTCACGCGCCGGCTTGACCGGCCTGCCCGACGCGGTTAGGAGGGACCATCATCAAGACCACGGCGAGTCCATTTCGCTCCGCGCAGCCGCCAAACAACTCCGCGATGGCCCCCATTCAACGCGTGTTCCCGGGTTTTGCCCTAATCTTATGCGCCGCCCTTTGGACCGCCGCCCTGGCGGCCCCACCGGCGGCGGCCCAGGGCGACCGGCTGGGCACCAGCGGATTGTCGCTGCCTCGCTTCGTGTCGCTGAAGTCAGGCGAGGTCAACCTGCGGACCGGCCCGGGAAAGCGCTATCCCATCGACTGGATCTACCGGCGCCGCGGTCTGCCGGTCGAGGTGATCGACGAATTCGAGGACTGGCGCCGGGTGCGCGATCACGACGGCACAGTGGGCTGGGTCCATCGCTTCATGCTGGTCTCCCGCCGTACTGTTCTGGTCATGGGCGCGACCCGCACCCTGCGCCGCAAGCCCGAGCCGGACGCGACGGGCCTGGCCTATCTGGAGGCCGGCGTCATCGCCGACCTCACGGACTGCCGCCAGGCATGGTGCCGGATCGAGGCCCAGGGCTTCGACGGCTGGCTGCACCGCAGCGAGATTTTCGGCACCAACGCCGACGACTAGGCGGCTAGGCGGCTAGGCGGCTAGGCGGCTAGGCATTTCTAGGATGGGGGCCACCTCCCCACCCGACCACCCCGGGATCATACTGTCATGGGTGGTCGGGTGGGGAGGTGGGCCGGCAATACAGTGGCGACTGGGCGGCTAGGCCTGCCGGCTCAGCCAGTCCTCCGCCGTCACGGCGTAAACGTGGAGTTCCACCTTGGGCAGGGGCTCGATGCGCTCCACGGCAAAGCCCAGCTTCCGCATGACCCGGTGGGACGCCGCGTTGGGCGCCTCGACGAAAGACACCGCGCGTTTCAGGCCGAGCCGGCAAATAGCATGATCGACAACGCTGTAGGCGGCCTCACTCG
>CALJXB010000345.1 GCA_937974415.1 uncultured Kiloniellales bacterium | reverse complement strand
TGGCCAGCCAGGATGAGATAGTGGCGCTCCAAGGCTTGGTCGTGGATCCCTTCGATTGCCCGTGCCAGCGCCACGTGGATCAGCCTGCGCCTCGGCGGCAGGAGGTCCTGACGCGCAGCCAAGGCAACCCGCCTACGAACGAAGGCCGTGGCGTCCTCCGAGGCCGAAATCACGTTCTCCGCGACCAACTCCTCCATGGCCCGTGCCGCCAGATCTTCGTCTGCCGCCATCGCCCGAACCAGCACGGGATAGTCGATACGCTCACCCATCAGGGAGGCGAATGCCATCATATCCCTGGCGGTTGGGCTGAGTCGGCTTTGGACAAGCGCGACCTCGTCGAGCAGGGCCAGGGGTAGCGGCGGCTCTGCGCCCTGGCCGAGGCTGTCGTCGTTGGCAATCGCCAGGACCGACTCTCGGATCATCCGGGGATTGCCCTCGCTGAACTGCCAAATGCGCAAAAGGCGCGATTTGCTGTCTCGCTTGACTCCGAGCGCCTGCTGCAGTTTCCAGGCTAGCTCCAAGGACTCGTCGCGGGACAACGGCATCAATTCGAACAGATCCAGGCGCCCTGCCCGTTCAAGGTCCCCGACAAGGTCGCGCAGCCCGGCCCTGCGGCGCAGGCCGGCGCTCGAGACGGCACAGATGAAGAGAACAGGTGCTCGGCCGAGCTGGCGCACGAGCTGGAATAGCAACTGAAGGCTGTCGTCGTCGGCCCAGTGCACGTCGTCGCAGAAGACGACCAGCCCGCGATCCCCGGCCCGCCGGCGCAGCACCTCGCCGATCGCGTGAGACAGACGGCCGATAGCAGTGCCGATCCGCTCGGATTCTCGCGCGCCGGCAGGGTCTTCAAACAGGCGCTCAATTTGCGAATCCAAGGATGCGGGCAGATCGTGGATAAGGGTCTTCCAATCCGGTAGTAAGTCGCTCGTCGACCCGAACCAAAGCCCGAGGCACTGGGCTTCGTTGGTTTTGTAAGCGCGTGTCATCGACACGGCGATACCGTTATTCGCGGCCTCGAAGGCGAAACGATCGAGCAGATGGGTCTTACCCACGCCCGCCTCGCCGGTCAGCAGCGCAAAGCGGCAACCCTCGGTGCGCACGGTTTCGGTCAGTGCGATCAACTGCTTGATCTCACTCTCGCGCCCCACGTGGACGCCGTGCGAGGCCGCGGCCCGGCGCCGGACCAGCGAACTGGAATGATCGCTCGGACCGACGCCGGCTTGAGCCATTTTGTCGCTCTCGCTCGGCTGCCAATCGTCTCCGCCCTGCTCGAGTATGGTGCGGTAGAGCTTCGTGGTGTCGTCGTCAGGGCGAACACCGAGCTCTTTTTGGAGGACATCGCGGCAGGATCGATACTGGCTGAGCGCCGAGGAGCGCATGCCCTTGGCGGCATAAACCCGCATCAGTTGCCTGTGAATGTCCTCTCGGAACGGATCGATACGCAGGGCCTTGTTGGCCGTTTCGATGGCCAGATCCAGCTCGCCCTCCTTCTCCTGGATCTGCAGCAGATCGATCATCGCCCGCAAGGCCGTATCCTGATAGACGCCCCGCATCGCCGACAGCCATTGCTCGAACTCCGGCTCCTCCACACTGAAGCCGGAGAGCAGCTCTCCGACATAAAGTTCGTTGGCCCGCGCCAAGGCTGCCTGCGAACCGTCGGCGATCAGCCGATCGAATTCGACGGCGTCCACGCTGATGGCATTCTCGGCCAACCGTACCGCCTGGCTCTCCAATCGCAGCAAGGAGAGATCGCGCTGCGCGAAGGCTTTGGTCAGGGCGAAGATGGCCTGGCGAAGGCTCTGTCGAGCTCGCCCCTGGTCGGAATCGCCCCACAAGAGGGCCGCAAGCCTTTCGCGCGACGACGATTGGCCCGGCGCCAGCGCCAGATAAGCGATCAAGGCCTCCGCTTTGCGCAGATTTAGGAGGATCGGCCGACCTTCCGAGTCTTCCAGCGAAAACTCGCCGAAGAGGCGCAGTTGCGCCCTATCAGCCATGAAGAGTCCCCCCGGCCGCCAGGGCGCACGTTTGCTTGGAAATGAACACGGCGGGCACGATCATCCTCGTTTTCGCCTCTGTCTTCACACTGAGGCGTAAATCTTGGCGGCCGTCACCAACACAGCCTGCTGGTCTCTTACTCCGGTCACTTTTGGGTCCGTCGCTTGGCCCTGCGTCACCGGGTACCTTTTACGCCCGCGTACGTTGGCGCGTCGTCACCACGTGCACGTCGGCCCCGTGCGTGCCGGTCTCCGCGGCCGATCTCGGGAAATAGAGCTCCACACGCGCGCCACTGCCGAGACCGCTGCGAATCTCCATATACCCACCCGATTGGCCCACGAAGCCATATACGAAGCTCAGCCCGAGGCCGTCGTGGACCTCGTCGTTCTTGGAGCTGAAGAAGGGGTTCAGGGCGCGCTGGCTCATCTCCGCGGACATGCCCGGCCCGGTGTCTTCGACTGAGACACGAACATACTCGCCCGCACCCAAGCCGCTGCGCGCCGCAGCGAACTCTCGCGACAAGCGAACGTTGGCGGCTTCAATGACGATGCGCCCGGCTTTCTCGCCCAGGGCTTCCGCCGCGTTTTGCAGCAGTTCGCTCAGCGCCGCGGAAAACGCCTCTCTATCGACGAGGACTTCCCACAAGCCCGCGCCTTCGATGACTTCCAGAGCGGCATTCGATCCGTTGGCGGCCCCGCTACGCTGCACCAGTTCGACGACCAAACGATTCAAATCAGCCGTCTGCGGATCCAATTTCAACCGCTGGGCGACGCCCAAGAGCTTGCGGCTCAAAGAATTAAGGGGTTGGCCGACCGCTTCGCCATTCTCCCCCTTGCCCAACACCGTGACCTGGGGAGTCTGGATCGTCACGCCCGCTGCGTCGGAACTGACGGGGGGCGGAGTGGCCAGCAAATCCAAGCGCTCGCAAACGCCCGCAAAGGCCTGCGCCATGGCCCTCATCTGAGCCGCCATGGCACGGTTCCTCTCGCGCATTTTGGCCTCGGCGACGTCGGCGAAGTGGCAGAAGGTCAAGTCCTGGCCGGTGCTGCGTTCGATCAACATCACCCAGCGCTCGCCGTTGAAGCGAAGCTCGCAGACGCCGCCGCCCCGGCTATGCCACTCCAACCGGTCGCGCACCCAGGCTTCTTCGGAATAAAGCGTATCGTCGCCGAGCAAGCGTTCGGCCATCAGCCGGCAGACTTCGTCATAGGTCATGCCCGCAGCCAAAACGTCGGCCAACTCAGGAAACAGGCGTACGAATTCCGGATTTGCCGCCAGCAGGCTGTCGTGGCTGTCGAACACCATGGCGCCGATTGGATAATGCTGAACCGCAGCCAGCATCGTGCGGGCGTTGGCCGCCTCCGGCGCCAGCGGGGCGCGGCGCACGCCGACGGTCGCGCCCTCGCCCTTCCATTTCGCGCTCAAGGCATAGACTAGTTGCTTGACCTCCAGCGCGTGAAACGGCTTTTGCACGAAAAACAGGCGATCGGCGGGCGGGACTCTCAGGCAGATGTCCATCGGGTGAATGTCGCAGTAGCCTGCGACCATCACGATTTGCACGCGCGGATCCCAGGCGCGGATTTGCTCGGCGGTCTGCAGCCAGTCGAGCCCCGGGGCCAAGTGCATGTCGATGAACGTGACGGCGAACGGCCGTTCCTCGCTCAGGGCCTGGCGGACCGCCTGGACACCCTCGCCGCCGTTGCGGTAGGTGACGAGATCTATCTCCGGGTAGTCGTCGTGATGAGCGGCGGTGCCGAACAGCTCCGCCTTGAGCCTGCCAAGAACCCCGGACGAGCGCTGATCGGGCTGCGACGCGAAGAGCTGCCGGAAGTCTTCGACCGCTTCCCCGTCGTCGGCAATAACCAGGACCCGTAATGTTTCCCGATCGATCATGGCGACAGCAATCTCGTCCGTTGCGTGCCCAGTGTGGAACACAAAACCAGGCATAAGCCAAACCGGCCTATTACCTTTAGCCTATCACAGTATCTTCTAGTAGTTGGCGGCTCTTTGTCAAATATGGAGGAACTCTTGTTAACAATTCGCTGCCTTGAC
>CALJXB010000344.1 GCA_937974415.1 uncultured Kiloniellales bacterium | reverse complement strand
GGCCCCGGCTGTCGGCGATCGGCCGCACCAGCTCGCCGCGCCTCAGCAGGCCGTCGATGATGCCGCTGAAGCCCAGTGCCACGCCCTGGCCGTCGCAGGCCGCCTGAATCACGTTGGCGTAGCTGTCGAAGCCGAGGATGTTGAGCCGGTCGGTCGGGGCGGCACCGCCGAGCCACCAGAGCCAGTCCTCGACCACATGGGGCGTGCCGTCCAGATTCAAAAGGGTGTGGGCGACCAGGTCCTCGGGCGCCGCGATGGGAGGGCCGGCGGCGAGGTATTCGGGGGCGCAGACCGGGAAAGATTCCACGTCGAAGAGGCGCCGGGCCTTGAGGCCGCGCCACTTACCGTCGCCGTAGCGCAGGCCCAGGTCGATGCCCTCGGCGGCCATGTCGATGGGCGCGTCGGAGACCACCACGCGGATCTCGGCGCCGGGATGGCCGGCGCGGAAGCGGGGCAGGCGCGGCGTCAGCCAGAAGGTGGCGATGGCGATGGTCGCCGTCACCGTGAGCTTCGACGGCCGGCGCCGGCGCTGCAGGGTATCGGCCGTGTGGGCGATGGCGTCGAGGCTTTGGTGCACAACCTGATGCAGCTCTTGGCCGGCCGGGGTCAGGTCGAGAGCCCGGTGGCGGCGGCGGAACAGGGCCACCCCCAGTCGGTCCTCCAGGTTGCGGATCTGGCGGCTCACCGCCTCGCGGCTCACTCCCAGCTCCTGACCCGCCCGGGTGAAGCTCAAATGCCGCGCCGCGGCCTCGAAGGCCACCAGGGCGTTCAACGGCGGCAGACGCGCGCGCAGACTTTGCATGAACAAAATGTTACGCTAAATCGAGTCTTTTTCAAGTTTACGCACGTGCCGCGGAAGCGCCATCTAACAGGCAGACACGCGGTCGGTCCGAGGGGCGATTTGCGCCTGGAATTCCGGGCCCGGAGATGGGCTGGCCCGGGCTTCGCCGACCGCCGGCCCAGGGAGTTTTTTGCAATGCGGTTCAATCTGGTTGTCAACTTGGAGCGCATGACGCCCGAGGCGGACATGCGCGAGGTCGCCCGGCACCTGACCGAAATGGTTCAGATGGCCGACGAGGGCGGCTTCGATATCGTCTGGGCCGCCGAGCACCACGCGCTGGAGATGACCATCGCGCCGGGGCCGTTCCAGCTGCTGTCCCACCTGGCGGCCCACACCTCGCGCATCCGCCTCGGCACCGCCGTCGTGGTGGCGCCCTATTGGCACCCGGTAAAGCTGGCCGGCGAGGCGGCGTTGTTCGACCTGCTGTCGGGCGGCAGGCTCGAGTTCGGCATCGGCAAGGGCGCCTACCAGCGCGAGTTCGACCGCATGAAGAACGGCATGCACCAGAACATCGGCGTGCCCATGATGCTGGAGATGCTGCCGGCCCTGAAGGGCCTGTGGCAGGGCGACTACGAGCACGAGGGCGAGTACTGGCAGTTCCCGACCTCGACCTCGGTGCCCAAGCCGCTGCAGAAGCCCTACCCGCCGATCTGGGTCGCCGCGAGAGATCAAGGCACCTTCAACGCCGCGGTGAAGGAGGGCTACAGCGTCATGACCTGGGCGCTGACCCGGCCGTTCTCCGAGGTCGAGGCCTATATGCAGCGCTTCGAGGACGCCCTGGCGGCGGCGCCCGGCGTGGAACGCCCGCGCTTCATGACCATGCGCCACACCGGGGTCTACGCCAGGCCCGAGGAGGCCGGGGTCTTCATTGAGGCGGTGCAGCGCCAGGGCCGCATGTTCGAGAACCTGTTCCGCAACCTGGCACCGGTCGTCGACGGCTTCCCCCAGGAGCCCGACCCGGCGCTGCTCACCAACCAGGCGGAATACGAGCCCGACCACCTCGTGCAGAACCTCGTCCTCGGCTCGCCGGACGAAGTCATCGCCAATCTAAAGGCCTACGAGGCCTTGGGCGTCGACCACTTCTGCTACAACGGCGCCTATGGCCTGCCCCTGGAGGCGCAGAAGACGTCGCTCAAGCTCTTCATCGACGAGGTCATGCCGGCCTTCCAGGAGACCGTGGCCAAGCCCGTCGCGGCCGAATGACGCGTCACCAGGGCGAGGGCGGACGTAGCGAGGGCACCGAAGGCCGCGTCGGCGACACTGTCTACGAGGTCGCCGGCGCCGGCCCGCCGGTCGTCCTGGTGCACGGCCTGGGCATGACTCGGGCCATGTGGGACGGGCAGTGGCCGGCACTGGCCGGCCGCTACCGGGTTCTGCGCTACGACCTCCTGGGCCATGGCGAGAGCGACAAGCCGCGCGACGGTTATTCGCTCGCCCGCTTCGCCGACCAGGCCGCCCGGCTGATGGACGGCCTCGGAATCGAACGGGCGGCCCTGGTGGGATTTTCGCTGGGCGGCATGATCGGGCGTGCCTTCGCGCTTGCCCATCCCGAGCGCACGGCGGCGCTGGCCATTCTCAACTCGGCCCACGACCGCACGGCCGAGGAGCGGGCGGCCGTCCTCCTGCGGGTCGAGCAAGCCGCGAAAGCGGGCCCCTCGGCCACGGTAGACGCGGCGCTCGAACGCTGGTTTTCCGCCGGGTACGGCGCGGGCCACCGGGAGGTGTTGGCGCGGGTTCGAGGCTGGATCCTCGCCAATGACCCGGAGGTCTATCCCCTCATCTACCGGGTCCTGGCCGAGGGCGATCAAGAGCTGGCTGAGGCGATCGCGGCGATCCGCTGCCCCACACTGGCGATGACCGGCGGCGAGGACCACGGCAATTCCCCCGACATGGCGCGGCGCATGGCGGCGCTCATTCCCAGCGCGCGCGCTGAAATCGTGCCGGGGCTGCGGCACATGGGCCTTTACGAAGACCCCGAGGCCTTCAATGGGCCCCTGCTGGACTTCCTGGACGAGGCCTTCGGCACTGATGCCTGACCCCTGACGTCAGGCCATGGCATCCGGTCGGCGGATCGGGTACTCATGAAGCCCAGGCAGGAATTGGGGGACAGCAGCCATGCCGGACGAGAGCGCCCGGCCATCCGCCGTGATATCCGGCAGCGCCACCGGCATCGGCGCGGCCTGCGCCCGCCACTTGGCGGCGGCGGGCCTCAACGTTGTCGTCAATTACACTAAGAGCGCCGCCGAGGCCGAGGCCACGGCCGAGGCTTGCCGGGCGCTCGGCGTCGAGGCCCTGGCGGTCCAGGGCGATGTCGCTGTCGACGCCGACTGCCGCGCCCTGGTGGCGGCGGCGCTCGAGGCCTGGGGCGGACTCGACGTGCTGGTCAACAACGCCGGCACCACACGCTTCGCCGACGCCGAAGATCTGGAGTCCCTGACGAAGGACGACTTCGACGAGATCTTCGCGGTCAACGTGACCGGCGCCTATCAGTTGACCCGCGCGGCGGCGCGCTATCTCAAGGCTGTGGGCGGCGGCGCCGTGGTCAACATCTCGTCCCACTCGGGCTTCTCGGGCATCGGCTCGTCGATGGCCTATGCCGCCTCCAAGGGCGCGCTCAACACGCTGACCCTGTCGCTCGCCCGGGTGCTGGCGCCGGAGGTGCGGGTTAACGCGGTCTGCCCCGGCTTCGTCGACACGCGCTGGATGGCCGGCAAGCTGGACGAAACCGAGATGGCGGCTTTTCGCGCGCGCGCCGCCGAGATCGCGCCCTTGAAGCTGCTGGTGACGGCCGACCAGGTGGCCGAGGCGGTCTGCTGGTTCGCCCTTGGCGGCCGGGCCGTCACCGGCCAGCTGCTGGTGATTGACGGCGGCACCCATCTCACCGTCGGCAAGCCGCTGTGACCGGCGGCTGCCCGTCGCCATGAAAGAAAGAGCGAGACCATGAGCCGCAACGACGACTTCCAGCCCGTGAACCCGGCCGAGGTGCCGCGCTTCGCCGACATCGCCACCTTCATGCGCACCCGCCGCCATCCCATCGACCCGGCGGTGGACGTGGGCCTGGTCGGCGTGCCCTTCGACCTAGGGCTCAACTATCGCCCCGGCGCGCGGGACGGGCC
>CALJXB010000343.1 GCA_937974415.1 uncultured Kiloniellales bacterium | reverse complement strand
CGAGGTCGCCGAGGGGGTCGTCGTCGAGCGCGGCTCGGTGCTCTCCATGGGGGTCTATCTCGGCGCCTCCACCAAGATCGTCGACCGCGCCACCGGCGAGGTCCATATGGGCCGGGTGCCGGCCTATTCGGTGGTGGTCTCGGGCACCCTTCCCGGCAAGCCGCTGCCCGACGGCAGCCCCGGCCCCAACCTCTACTGCGCCGTCATCGTGAAGCGGGTCGACGAGCGCACCCGGTCAAAGACCTCGATCAACGAGCTCCTGCGGGACTGACAACGGGGCCATGGCCGTCCTCGACAGCCTCGACCTAGCCCGGCGCCTGATCCGCTGCCCCAGCGTGACGCCGGCGGAGGCGGGCGCCCTCGACCTGCTGCAGGAGGTGCTGGAAGGCCTCGGCTTCCGCTGTCGCCGTATGGTGTTTTCCACGGACGATACCCCGGACGTGGACAACCTCTACGCCCGCCTCGGCGAGGCAGGGCCGAACTTCTGCTATGCCGGCCACACCGACGTGGTGCCCCCCGGCGACCCGGCCCAGTGGCGCCACGACCCCTTCGCGGCGGAGGTCGAGGATGGCTGGCTCTACGGCCGCGGCGCGGTCGACATGAAGGGCGCCATCGCCGTCTACATCGGCGCCGTTTCGCGATTCCTCGACGCCCGTGGGCCCGACTTCGGCGGGTCCCTGAGCCTGCTGATCACCGGCGACGAGGAGGGCCCGGCGGTGAACGGCACCCGCAAGGTGCTCGAGGCCTTGGCGGAAGAAGGCGAGCGCCTCGACGCCTGCCTGGTGGGCGAGCCGACCAGCAACGAGCGCCTCGCCGACATGGTCAAAATAGGCCGCCGCGGCGCCCTCAACGCCCGCCTCACGGTCGCGGGCGTGCAAGGGCACAGCGCCTACGCCCACCTGGCCGACAACCCGGTGCACCGGCTCCTCGAAATGCTGTCGCGCCTGACCGGCGAAGCCCTAGACCAAGGCAGCGCGCACTTCCCGCCGACCAGCCTGCAGGTGACCACGGTCGACGTAGGCAACCCGGCGACCAACGTGATCCCGGGCGCGGCCGCGGCCGGCTTCGACGTGCGTTTCAGCGACCGCCACACCAGCCAATCGGTCGAGCGCTGGGTGCGCGAGCGGCTCGACGCCGTGGGCGGTGACTACGAGCTCGCCGTGCGGGTCTCCGGCGAATCCTTCCTCACGCCGCCCGGCCCCTTGAGCGAGCTGATCGTCGGGGCCGTCGCCCAAGTCACCGGCGCGGCTCCCGAGTTGGGCACCACCGGCGGCACCTCCGACGCCCGCTTCATCAAGGACTTTGCCCCGGTGGCCGAGCTCGGCCTGCTGAACGCCACGGCCCACAAGGTCGATGAGCGGGTCAGCCTCGCCGACCTCGAGGCCCTCGGCCGCATCTACGAGGCCGTGCTCGACGGCGCCTTCGCGTCGTCAGCCGGCGCCTCATGAGCCGCCGGCGATCCCTCCGATGATCCCGAGCACCCGGGAGATCCAGGCCGCCGTCTATGGCGCCTGGCTGTTGTTCAGGCTCGATGCCCGGGGCCTGGTGTTCTTCGAGGATTCGGTCGAGGCCTTCTGGCGCTCCTTCTTCGCCGCCGTGATCGTCTTTCCCGGCTTCGCGGTCCTCGCCCTGATCGACCTGGCGGACAGCGAGGTGAGCGCCGGGCCGATGGCGATCCTGCTGGTCGAGCTGATCGGCTATGTGATCGTCTGGCTCGGGTTTCCCCTGGCGCTCTACTATCTCAGCCGGGGCTTCGATCGGGAGCAGTATTTCCTGCGCACGGTGATCGCGCTGAACTGGAGCGTGGTCGTCCAGATCGCCATCATCCTGCCGGTTCACGCCATCGCGGCCAGCGGCATCCTCACGCCCGGATTCCAGTCTCTCGCCATTTTCGCGGCGGCGGTGGTCACCCTGTTCTACGCCGGCTTTGTCGTGCGCACCGCCCTCGAGGTCTCGCCGCCCATCGCCGCCCTGGTGGTCGCCGTCGACGTCATCATCAGCCTCGCCGTGCAGGCCCTGGTGATCGGGATGCTGGCGTAGGGCGTGCCGCCCGTAGTTCCCGGCCAGCGGCGGCAGAGATCCGCTCCAGCCTCAAACCATTCAAATCGAAATTGCTTCAGGTTCGACCCTGCGCCACGTCTCCTGTTAAGGGTAGCAGAAAAAAGAAAGTGTTACTCTTCCGGTCGTAGGAGATGGCTGGTGCGCATACGAAACACGACGACCGCGGCTTTCATGCTTGTCCTACTGCTGCTGGTTCAACAGATAGGTGCGGCAAGATCGGACACGCCGGCCGCAACCGCAGGCGACGGGATCGGGTATCCGACGGTTTCCGCCGCCCTGGAGGCTCTGCTGGCGCGGAACGATGTCACAGTTTCGGATCACGACGGTTGGACCATCGTCGAGATTCCCGCCTCTGATGAGATTTGGTCGTTCACGCCTGAAAATCACCCCGCGCATCCTGCGGCGGTCCGTCGCAATGTGGTGTCGAGCGATGGCGAGATAAGCATCGAAATGCGGGTTCATTGTGAGGCAAACAAGGTTGAATGCGACAGACTGGTCGCTGAATTCAAAGCCCTGAACGAGCAGATAATTGAGAGTTCTCGGTCGAGGTCCGATACGGGCACAGGGAAGTGGGCGCCATCGGAAGCGCAGACCGCGTGGGCCACGGAAACCCTCTCGCGGTTCACTCAGGCCAAGGATGACGCGCGGTACCGAGATGCCTATGCAATGTTTGCCTCGGCTACGAAATCGCTCCTGACTTTGGAGCAATTCACCGCTTACGAGGAGAATTTCCGACAACAATCCGGCGGAGATCCAGTCAGAAGCAACCCGCGCATCACGTGGTACAAGGATCCGCCCAATGCAGGCGCGCCAGGTGTCTATGCCGCGTTCGATATCACATGCCGCTACCGAAACATCGAGTCCTGCCACGAAGTAATCATTCTTCATGAGCAACCAAACGGCGCGTTTGCGGTATTGCGCCAAGAGCGCAAGACGGACAGCTCAGGGGCCAATTGACAAGATCCAGGCACGGACGGAAGCCGATACACTTTCAGCCTTAAAACCGTGCCAAACCGGGATGATCTGCCATCGCAATCTGTGCTCAAATATTAATGAGCCAATCCGCCCGTCGGGTGCCCTCCCAACCCGAGCGCGCCCCATTATCGGGGCCGCGCCCGAGGCTGGGTCGGCGGTTCAAGCCGCGCAGGCTTTGCAGGTCTCTTCCACGTGGCGGTGGTCGGTGCCGCAGCAGCCGCCGAAGACGTTGATGTGGGAGAGCCGGCCCTTGAGCGCGG
>CALJXB010000342.1 GCA_937974415.1 uncultured Kiloniellales bacterium | reverse complement strand
AGGGCGCCCAGGATCAGCCAAAGGGACATGTCGCTCGAGACGTGATCAGGTGAACGGGGCTTGTTGCCTGACTACTTAGGCGACGCGCGCCGGGCGGGCAAGCCGCAGGCCTGCGGGATCTTGAGCCAAGGGATCCAGGTGGCGCAGTCCGGGCGACGGGGGTCTCTGCGTCGTTGCGCCCCCCTCTGGTTGGAAAGGCTTCCGTTCTTTAAATATTGGCTAACAGTCGGTTACGATTGATTTCTCAGATTTTAGATATATAAAGATCTCCGGCCAGCGGCACGGCGGCGATGCCTGCCATGCCGGAGTCGTGGGAGCGGTTGGCCTCGGTCTTGGCCTGGAAAGGAAGCTTTTCCGGCCGCGGGTTATCACTAAACGGTCGGCCCGACGGCAAAGAGCACCGTGAGGCCTAGGGCAAACAAGGGGGAGATGACATGGAAGTGTCGGTAAAGGAAACGGCCGACCAGGTCGTGGCGATCGTCACGGAATACGGCTTGGACGTGATCGGCGCCATCGCAATTCTCATCATCGGATGGATCGCATCGAAATGGGCGCACGGGGCCGTCAGCAAGGCGCTCAACAGGTCGGACAAGGTCGACGCCATGCTGACCGGGTTCTTCGCCAGCCTGGCGAAATACCTGGTGCTGATTTTCACCGGCCTGATGGTGCTGTCCCAGTTCGGCGTGCAGACCGCCAGCTTGATTGCCGTGCTGGGCGCCGCGGGCCTCGCCATCGGCTTAGCCTTGCAGGGCACCCTCAGCAACGTGGCGGCCGGCGTCATGATCCTGATCTTCCGCCCCTTCAAGATTGGCGACTATGTCGAGGTGGCCGGCCAGGCCGGCACCGTCAAGGCGGTGACCCTGTTCATCAGCGAGTTGTCGACGCCCGACAACGTGCAGATCATCGTGCCCAACAGCCAGGTTTGGGGCTCCTCCGTGGTCAACTACAGTTTCCACGACACCCGCCGGGTCGACCTCGCTCTCGGCATCAGCTACGAGGACAACATCGAGATGGCGGTCGCGGCGATTAATCAGACCATCGGCGCGGACGACCGCGTGCTGAAGGACCCGGAGCCCATGGTTGCCGTCTCAGAACTGGCGGACAGTTCGGTGAACTTTGTCATCCGGGTCTGGTGCGACGCCGCCGATTACTGGGCGCTGAAGTTCGACATGACCCGCGCGCTGAAGGAGAAAATGGACAGCGAAGGCATCTCCATCCCCTATCCTCAGCAGACGGTGCATATGATCCAGAAGTCCGGCGGTTGAGGCCCGGCAGGGCGGCGGCAAGCTCGTCCCGTCGCCGACCTCCGGCCTGCCGTTGCGTTCGGAAGGAGGGTTGAGGCCATGGCACGCATCAAGAAGCTCGGCCATATCGTGCTTTTCGTGAAAGACCCGGAGGCTTCGGCGGCGTGGTACTGCGACGTCCTCGGCATGGAGCGGGTGACGGCACACGAGGGAATCCCGGCGGTTTTCCTCTCCTTCGGCCGGCGCGACCACGACATCGCCCTGTTCAAGGTGCCGGACGGCCGCGCCTTGGGCCACCACGACGCCGAGCACTTCGCCTTCGAGATCGACGGCGATCTGGACGCCCTCAAGGCCTTCAGGGCCGGCCTGCTCGAGAAGGGCGTCACCGTCACCGGTACCGTCGATCACGGTATCTCCTACGGCATTTATTTCCTTGATCCGGACGGCCATCAGCTTGAAGTCTTTCACCAGCGAGTCGGCCCCGACGAGGAAGCTAAGCGGATGCTTGGCGAAATCGGCGCGATCGCCGTACCCGTGGATCTCGACGCCGTCGAGGGATAAGCCGAGGGAATAGTCGAGGGATTTGACGATTCCCGGGTGAATCGCGCCGGTCGCGGCCGGCCATGGCTGGAGAGTCCCGTCCCATGTCTGATTCCGATGTCACGCGACGCGAGAGGGAGCCGGCCAAGTACGGCTCCGGGAGAGATGCGGGCGACGACCCCGCCCCAGTGGTCGTGTCTAAGGGGTCGGGAGAGCCGCCGTCGATGTTTGTCCAGATCGTCGCCGCGGTGGCGATCGGTCTCCTCGCCGTCGTGGCCGCCCAGGGCTTCCTGACGGCCAGGGACGTGAGCGTGGCCTCTCAGAACGTGGGCGCCCTTGCCGGGCGGCTGCAGGCGGAATCCGAGAAGTCGCGCAAGCTCTTCGACGAAGTCGTCATCCTCCGCGGGCAGCTCGGAGAGCTGAAGAACTTCCTGCAGGTCTCGGGCGGTGTCGGCGGTCTGAGCGGCGGGGCCGGATCGACCGAGAGGCCGCCGGGCCCGACCGATTGGACGGGCGTCTACGTCAGCGAGCTGGCACCGCTACTGCCCGTCTTGGCCCAATATCAGGGCGACATGGGCGAGGCTTGGATCTACACCGACAACGAGGCCTTCATCGAGAGCATCGCCCAAGCGCTGGAGAGCATGGGGGCCGGTGGCGTCGACGTGGACCAGCCCCAATAGCCGCACTGCCCCCCTAAACGATCCCTTTTTCGCGCAGCGCCGCCACCTCCGTTGGGCCGAGGCCGAGCAGCTCTTCGAGCACCTCCTCGGTGTGCTGGCCCAGCATGGGCGGCGCCCGGCGATAGTCGGCCGGGGTTTCGGAATACTTGATGGGGCTGCCGATCAGCGAGACCTCGCCGCCCGTCGCGGCATGGGTCATGCGGATCTGCATGTCGCGCGCCTGCACCTGCGGATGAGCGAAAGTCTGCTCGATGGTGTTGACCGGCCCGCAGGGCACGCCCACGGCGGTCAGGCCCTCGACCCACTCGTCTTGCGGCCGTCGGGCGGTGATCTCCGCGATCGAGGCGTAGAGGGCGTCGCGATTGCGGACTCGAGCGGCGTTGTTCCGGAAGCGGTCGTCCTCGGCCAGTTCCGGCGCTTCGGCGAAGGCGCAGAAGGCTTGGTACTGCCGGTCGTTGCCGACGGCGAGGATGAAAAAGCCGTCGCTGCAGGGCAGCACCTTGTAGGGCACGATGTTGGGATGCTCGTTGCCGAGGCGTCCGGGTGCGACGCCGGAGGTCAGGTAGTTGAGGCCCTGGTTGGCGAGCCAGGCGACTTGGGTGTCGAGCAGCGCCAGGTCGATGTATTGGCCCTGGCCGGTCTTCTCGCGGTGGTGCAGGGCGGCCAGGATGGCGCTGCTGGCGTACATGCCGGTCATGAGGTCGGCGATGGCGACGCCGACCTTCATGGGCTCGTCGCCGGGCTGGCCGGTCACGCTCATGATCCCGCCCATGCCTTGTATGAGAAAGTCGTAGCCCGGCCGTGCGGCAAAGGGCCCGGTCTGGCCGAAGCCGGTGATCGAGCAATAGATGAGGCCGGGGTTGTCGTCCGCCAGGTCGGCGTAGGCGAGGCCGTATTTCTTCAGCCCGCCGGTCTTGAAGTTCTCGACCAGCACGTCGCACTGGGCGACTAGCCGCCGGGCCAGGGCGGCGCCCTCCGGTTGGGCGATATCGAGGGCGAGCGAGCGCTTGTTGCGGTTGGTGGAAAGGAAATAGGCGCTCTCGGCGGTCTCTTCGCCGTCGGCCCCGGTCAGAAACGGCGGTCCCCAGCCGCGGGTGTCGTCGCCGCTGCCGGGCCGCTCGATCTTGATCACGTCGGCGCCCAGGTCGCCCAGCAGCTGGGTGCAACTGGGCCCCGCCAGCACCCGGGAGAGATCGAAGACTCTGAGGCCGTGCAGCGGGCCGGTCATGGCTTCTCCCCTTGTCGTCGCCAGGAATTGGCTCAGCGCCTTGTGGCTCAGCCGGGCGGCGAGGTCAAGCGAGGCTCCCGGGCCCTCGAGCCTCCGCTCGCCCGCCGCTATCGATTTCGTGTGCCGAATTTATTTGCCGAGATTTGACGGGGCGGCGATATAGTGCCCCGACGGCGGATGCCATTGCGGGCGAAGGGGTATCGAGCTGCCGAGCCCGGGGCCGGATCGCCACTTCATTGCCGTCTCGAATGCGAGTGGAAAGGACTTGGGTATGAGGCACGTGACGCGCTTGTTGGCTGCCGGCCTGATGTTCGTCGGGCTCAGCCTGCCCGCGGCGGCGGCCGCGCCGCAGCGGGTTCAGGTCACCGGCGAGGTGATCGACACCTGGTGCTACATCACCGACATCATGTTCGCCGAAGGTACCACCCACCATCAATGCGCCCTGTGGTGCGCGGTGGGCGGCATCCCCGTGGGCGTGCTCGGCGACGACGGCGAGGTCTACATGGTCCTCAAGGTCGGCGACGACACCACCAACGTGGCCAATCCGGCGATCCTGGAGATCCAGACCCACCGGGTCAGCGTCGACGGCGAGCTCTACGAGCGCGACGGCATCAAGTACCTGCTGATCGACCAGGTGGTGAACGACGAAGGCATCGTGACGGTCAATCACGACGACTTCGGCATCCAGCCGTTCGGGGAGTAGGTCTATGAAACATGCTCTGAAATTGGGCGCCTTGGCGTTGGCGTTCCTTGCCTTTCAGCCTGTCGCCCAGGCGGCTCAGGGATGGGGCCTTCCGGAAGAGGAGGAGGTCCGCTTCGACGCCACCGTCGTGGACGTGCTGTGCGAGCTGACCGGCGACTGCCCGGACAACTGCGGCAACGGCACCCGCCAGCTCGGGCTGCTCGACGAGGAGGGCGTGCTGCACCTGCCGTTGAAGAACTTCACGCCCTTCACCGGCGCGTCCTGGGAGCTGCAGCAGTTCTGCGGCAAGAAAGTGACCGCCGACGGCCTGTTCACCACCAACAAGGGCTACAAGGTCTTCGTCGTCCAGTTCGTGCGCGAGGCGCCGGACGGCAAGTGGCAGCGGGCCAATCGCTTCACAAGCCAGTGGGCGGAAAAGAACGGCGTCGCCGCGGACAGCAAGCAGGCCAAGCAGTGGTTCCGCAACGACCCGGAGGTCCAGCGTCTGCTCGATAAGGACGGCGTGTTCGGCCTCGGCCCGGAGGCGGACAAGGCCTACTTCGAAGCCAACCAATAGGCGGGCGAAAAGCCATGGCCGCCAAGCCTCGAATTGGCATCGCGATCGCCGGGGCCCTGGCCGCGGTCCTTGCAGTGGCGGGCGCCGGCCCGGCGCTGGGACACGACAAAAGCAAGCATGTCGATCCGCCTGCCGAAGGGGCCGATGCGGTCGCGTCGCCCGAGGTTGCCGAGCCTGCCGCGGAAGGGGCTGCCCCGGAGCCGTTCCCCGTCGATATCGGCGGCGAGTTCGCCCTGATCGATCACACCGGCACGCCCGTCACCGACGCCGACTACCACGGCCGCTTCCTCCTGGTTTTTTTCGGCTATGCCCGCTGCGACAGCATCTGCCCCGTGGGCCTGAAGCGCATGACGGAGGCCGTCGATCTCCTGGGCGAGCCGGGCGAGCGGGTGCAGCCCGTCTTGATTACGGTCGATCCGGAGCACGATACGCCCGAAGTGTTGGCCGAGCATCTGCCGAGGCTTCATCCCCGGCTCGTCGGCTTGACCGGGACGACCGAGGCCGTCTCGGCGGCCATGAGGTCTTATAAGGTCAACGCGAAACTGGTGGGCCAGTCCTGGAAGGGTACCCCGAGGATCAGCCACGGCTCCTACATTTACCTCATGGGCCCGGACGGAGCGCTGCTCAGCATTCTGCCGCCGGTCCTCAGTTCCGAAGCCATGGCCGGCATCATTACGCGCTATCTCTCCCAGTCTTGAGCGCCTGGGGCTCTCCTGAGTCATCCCGATCCCGTTGTTTGTCCTTATCGAATTCGGCTCTGCCGATTACCGCCTTGCCGGGCTCTGCGGGATCGGGTAGGCAGGGCGGCCGCCTCAGCCTGGAACCGGCAGGGGGGCTGGCTTGTTTCTATAGGTAACAACCCAAGGGCCTGAAATGAAAAAGATTTTGATCTTCGGCGTGATCCTGCTCGTCGCCGTTGTCGGCGTCGGCGTTTACGTCGTCATGTCCCAGCTGGATTCTGTCGTCAAGGCGGCGGTCGAGCAAATCGGCTCCGATGCGACGGGCACTCAAGTGACCCTTCAGGGCGTCGAGATCTCGCCGACCGACGGGCACGGCGCGCTGCGCGGCTTCCGCATGACCAATCCCAAGGGATTCGCCGAGGGCGACGCCTTCAAGTTCAACGAGATCAGCCTCACCATCGATGTCACGTCGGTCTTCAGCGATCCCGTGGTCATCAAGGAGATCGTGATCGACAAGCCCGAGGTCACCTACGCCATCGGCAAAAGCTCGACCAACGTGGACGAGATCCAGAAGAACGTGAACGACTATGCCGGCGCTCAGGAA
>CALJXB010000341.1 GCA_937974415.1 uncultured Kiloniellales bacterium | reverse complement strand
ATGGAGCCCTCGGTGCTCCTGTTGGACGAGCCCACCTCGGCCCTCGACGTCTCGATTCAGGCGGAGGTGCTCAACCTCTTGAGCCGGCTGCGCCGGGAGCACGGCCTCACCTACATTCTGGGCAGCCACAATCTCGCCGTCGTCAGCCATATGTGCGAGCGCCTGGCGGTCATGCGCTTGGGCGAGATCGTCGAAGACTTGGAGATCGAGCAACTGCGCCGCCACAGGCCGAGCCACGCCTATACCCAGCAACTGTTCCAGGCGGCCCAGGGCTATAGCCGGGACTTCGTGGCAAGCATTGTCGACGACCTGTGACGGGAACGCGGGGTGACGGGCGCGTGCGGCGACGGGCGCGGGTGTGGACGGGCGCGCGGGCTGTTGCAGCGGGAACTGGGACAGGGCGTCTTGCGACGTGACCGGTGGTCGCGGCCGAACGGACCTCACGACCCCGAGGCCGTATCGAGCGGCTGGTTGGCGTGCTGCTCCATGAACGACTCGAGATCGGCGGGCGCTATGCGCCATTCCTTGCCCAGTTTGAAGCCGCGCATGTAACCGTCGCGCAGCCATCGGGTGACCGTGCGCTCGTGGATTTGGAGGCGGTCGGCGACCTGGGCCGGCGTCAAAAGCTTTTCATCTGCCATCGCATCTTGTCACGCTATTGATGGACAGAGGCTGCACCGAAAAGCCTAAAACGCAGTTAATTGGCCTCAAATGCAGGCAAATTCGCAATTTCATCCGAATATCGGGCCTTTTGGTCCCTCCGCGCACCGTCAATTCGGTAAAATTGAAGCACTTTCAGTCTATTTTCGTCCTGTTTTGATGCACATCGGCCAAATAGAGACGGTTCATTACTTTGGGATTTCCGTCGAGTCATTCTGTGGACAAATTGTGAGTGAACAAACGACTTTTCCACAGAAAATAACAGGATCCCATCTTGCCGCAGTTCACTCGGATATCCGGAAAAACTATTATGCCGGGGTAGATATTCGCCGCTTTCAATGAACAACCATTTGATAGACTCATTCGAACGGGTCGCGGGTTCGATCCCATGTTTGAAAATCAGGCGCTGTCACCGTCGCAGGTGGCCAGCCGCCTTCAAGTGAGTGAGGGAAAGGTGCTGCGCTGGTTGAGCGCAGGCCAATTGCGCGGCCTCAAGGTTGGCAACGAGTGGCGGACGTCGACGCAATCTCTCGCGGCCTTCCTGGAAGCCCGTGCCAACCGGCCCGCTCCGAAGCCGGCGGGCAGTGGGGCCCAGGGGCAGCTCTATGCCTTCACGCGGCGCGAACGGGCCTGAGTTGAGGCCTCGCATGAGGCCACCGATCTCGCTCGGATAAAGAAAGCGGCGCCCCGCAAGCGAGGCGCCGCTCTTGGATTGCGGAACGCGATCCTAGTTGATGGTGATCTGAACGTTCCGGTTTTCCTGTTCCGCCACCTCGTCGGGGGTCGGCACCCGCAGATCGGTCTGACCCACGCCGCTGGTCGAGATGCCGCGTGTGATCCCCAAGCCCTTGAGGTAATCGGCGACCGACTTGGCCCGCTCGACCGACAGGATCTGGTTGTACTCGGCAGACCCCATGGTATCGGTGTGGCCGACCAGGGTGACGCTGCTGGACCCGACTTCGTTCATCGCCTCGGCCACCCGGTCCAGGATGCTGGCGGCATCGGCGCGGACGGCGTCACTGTCGAAATCGAAGTAGACCAGATAATCGCGCGCCACCGGTTCCGGTGCCGGTGCCATCACGGGCTCGGGCTCGGGCTCCGGCTTGGGCGCGATCGCCGTCTGCACGATGGCCAGGTTATCCCAGAAGGCGCTACGACAGAAGGCGATGTCCCCCTCCTGATGGCCTTCGTTCCTGGTCTCTTGCTCCTGAACCCAGCAGTCGAAGTTGGCTTGCGCCGCCGCCGCCGCGTCCGGAGCGATCTCACGGCCGCCGCCGTCCAGGGCGCCGACTAGCAGGTCTCTCGAAGCGCTCAATTCCTCGGCCTTGTCGGCCGGCAAGGTCCAATTTCCGACGTCCTCCGGCGCAACCGCCTCGCCGCTGCCGGCGGCGATCGCTTTTCGGGCAAAGAGGTCGCCATGCTCCCAGTCGGCCTCGGCCACCTCTCTTTCGGCGACGACGAGGTATTCCTGTTGCAGGGCGGCGTCGAACGGCTGAGTCGGCGGCCCGGCCATTCTGGCCGTCTCGATGTTGCCGTCCGCCGAAAAGGCTCCGACAACATTTTGTTCGCAGGCCGCCAACACGAGCATCGCGGCACAGAATCCTAACCTAGACAGTATTTTCATGGAGTCATCTCCCCCCGGGGTAAGCTTCCTAAGTGACAGGTCAAGCTGTTTATCGCAGGAAAACTAAATGGAGTAATGGTAAAGTCAAGGCGTTGGTTTCTTTCCGCTGTGACGAGTGTGCAACACGCCTGCGGCGACAATTTCGAAGAAGATTCGAGATCTGATCGGCAGCTTTGGTGCCAGGCGCCCCGATCTGGCAGAAATTATCAATCCCGTCCGCCCAACAGCGGGCCATGGGCCGCGAGGACGTCGGCGGCCGCGGCGGCGAAGGCGTCCAGATCGTCCTCGCTCAGGGCCAGCGAGAGGCTCATCAGGCCGCGGCGGGCGAGATATTGGCCGCGGGCCAACATTTCCAGATGGAACAAGGCCTTGGCGTCCTGGTCCGCTGCTGCCAGGTCGTCGACTGAGCGAATCTCCTCATCCGCATGGCGACCGAAGTGGACGGTCATGAGCGACCCCACGCCCGTGACCTGCATCGCAACGCCACTGGCCCTGGCGATCTCGTTGAGGCGGGCCTTGAGGGCCTCGCCGCGGGCGCTCAGCTCGCGTGCCGCCGCGGGAGTGAAGACCGCCTCCAGGCCGGCGGTGCCGGCGGCCATGGAAAGCACGTTGTTGTTGAAGGTGCCGGCATGGGGAAAGGCCTCGGCGCTGCGCGGGTCGAAGCGCTCCATGATTTCAGCCCGCCCGCCGAAGGCACCGAAGCTGGCGCCGCCGCCGAGATACTTGCCGAGCACGGTCATGTCAGGGCTCACGCCGAGTTCGCCCTGCAGCCCGCCCGGGCCGAGCCTGGAGGTCATGACCTCGTCGAAGATCAGCAGGCTGCCGGCGCGAGTGGCCGCTTCGCGCAGGGCGCCCAGAAACTCCGGATCGCCGGGGATCGACCCGCCGGCGCCCTGCATGGGCTCGACCAGGATTGCCGCCAAATCGTCGCTGTTGCGCTCGATCAGGTCCACGCTGTGGCCGATGTCGTTGTAGCGGCCGATTAGCCAGTCCGTCGGCAGGTTGAGGGGCGAGCCGCCCGGCGCGAAATAGAACACCCCGCCGTGGTAGCCCCCCTCGAAGACCAGGACGCGCTTGCGGCCGGTCACGGCCCGGGCGGTGAGCACCGCCATGAGGCTCGCCTCGGTCCCCGAATTGGTGAAGCGCACCAGCTCGATCGAGGGAAAGCGCGCGCAGATCAGGGCCGCAAGCTTCGCCTCGTAGCGATTGTGGCCGCCCAAGGTCAGGCCGGCTTCCAGGGCCTCGGCCATGGCCTGGCGGATGACTGGGTGGGAGTGGCCGTAGAGGCCGGCGGAGAAATCGTTCAGGAAGTCCGCATAGCGGTGGCCGTCGAGATCCCAGAGGTACGCCCCCTCGCCGCGGGCCATGGTCAAAGGGAAGGGCGAATAGAACAGCACCGTGCGGGTGTTGCCGCCGGGCAGGGCTTCGCAAGCGCGCTGCCATTGGGCGAGGCCGTTGGGGTTGGCCGCGGTGAAGCGCGCCTCGGCAGTCCGCAGTTCGTCCGCGAGGCTGTAGTTGGCTCGCGTGTCAGTGTGGGGGGCGGTCTCGTTCATGGCCGGGTCTCCGAAGAGACCCAGCCTAGAGCATTATCCGCTCGCCTAAAACCGCCGCTCTCAAACCGCCTCAGGCGGCAAGGCGGCCTTGGCGCCAATCGCGCCACCGCTGGACCGCCGTCCACAGGGCCAACAGGGCCGCGAGGGCCAGCGACAGGATCGAGGCGACCACGGGGCTCGTTCCGAGGAAGCCGATGGTTCCGACCAGCACGGCCACGCCGAGCACGACCGAGGCCAGAATCCCGGGGCGCGGCAGTCGGATGCGGCGCGAGGCGAGCCCGGCGATGCCGAGCCACAGCAGCAGGGTACCGGCGGCGCTTGCGACGACGCCGAGCTGGTTGCCCCGCTCGGAGATGTATTGGAGCGAGAAGGCGGCCTCCTCGTCCGACTGGTTGGCGTAAAGCTTCTCGAAGGCGAACTGGACGCCCTGGGTCGGCACGGTGATCCGAAGCGGCTGGCCCATCTGGGCCTGATAGGCGTCCGACGCGCGGGCCATGACCTCGCCTCCGGCCAGGCGCGGATTGACCCTGAGGCCGCCCAGCACCAGGTCCATGGTGCTGTCGAGGCCGTGGTAGCGGGGGCCGACCGGCAAGAACACGTCCCAACGGCTGTGGGTCACCACCATGTCGGGCCGCGGCAGTCGGCTCGAGACCTTGCCGAGGCCGTCGATGTCCTGGATCGGCGTGGCGTAGACGATGTCGACCGGAAAGCCGCGCGCCGAATTGATCATCTTCACCAGCACGGCCGAGCCGTTGGCCCCAGCTCCATTGGTGACCCCTTCGGTGGCGAAGGCCGGCTTTTCCGGCTTGCCGTCGACGAAGACCGACCAGACCTGGGAGTCCGGTGGCAGGGTGAGGCGCAGAAACTGGCGCTGGCTGTTGCGCACCAGAAGGCGCGCCGTGGTCACCGCCAGGCCGTCGCGGGTCACCAGGGATTTGTAGTCGGCACGCTCGATCGCCGCGACTTGCACGTCTATCTCCTGGTGGCGGGTGATCCTGAGCGCCAGCTTGAAGGGCGGCTTGGCGTTGACGTAGCGGAAGGCGAGCAGGATCGGGTTGGTGGTCTTCAACACCAGCTGCTGGGGCAGCTCGTTGATATCCAGGCTGGAGAGGCGCTCTACCGTGGTGGCGCGGACCTCGACCGCGGTCAGCGCCTCGACGGCGATGCGCCCGTGCTCGACCTCCGCCTCCGGGACCGAGATGGTCGGCACCGAAACCGTTGGCGCCGGAATCGTTGGCTCTGTGGCCTCGGCGGCGGCGCTTTCCATGATCCGCTCGTAGTTGACCTCGATGCGGAACTGGCCCTCCATCTCGCGGGTGAATTCCATCTCGATCGTCTGGCCGCCGTCCTCCGCCTCGCGGACGTCGTGGCTGCGCAGGGACGGGCCGGAGACGCCGAGCACGTTGACGCCGCCGGGAACCTGTAGGCTCAAGTCCAGGATGGTGCCCGACTTGACGTCGATCTCGACGGTGGCCGAGCCCTTCATGGTCACGTCGCCGAGGGAGACCAGGGTGTCGACCTGGGCGTCGAACTGGCCTTGCTTGCGCTCCGGCGCCACGGTCTTGACCTGGAGCTTGGGCAGGGCCTCGATGTACTTGAAGGTGTGGGCGACCGTGAGGGAGATCTGGTTGCGGATGAAGGGCGGCAACTGGTTCTCGCCGACCTTTGTGAGGCCGTCTTCGCTCTCCGGCTCGAGGGCCAGCTCGGCGCCCGACAGCAGCGCCACCATGCCGCGCTGGCGATGGACCTGGTCGGCACTCAAGAGCGGCACCGCGATTGCTTCGTCAGCGTCGCCGCCGATGCCCAGGAGCTTCTCGTAGGCGACCTCGAGCAGGACCTCACCGGTGACCGGGCGCTCGAGAAAGACGTCGATGCGCTTGCGGCCGTCGCGCTCCGAATCCGCCACGACCCAATCGGAGACGCCGCCGGCCGGGGCCCAGATCCGGTTGACCTGGGCGTCCTCCGGGATCTCCAGGGCGAGCCGGTTGGTCTCGCCGTGGGTGATCTCGTAGACCACGGTGCCGCGGGCGTGCAGCACGCCCTCCTCGGCGTGGACCGCGTGATAGAGGCTGGCATTGGCACGCAGCTTGCCGCGCAGGTCCTCCGGCACGGCTTCGGTCCATGTGAAGACGACCTGGTCGCTCATGGGGATGAAGGCGGTGGTCTGTGTGGTCCCATCCAGGTCGCGGCTGATCACGTCGGCCCCCGGCACTACCGTCACCTGCTTGCTGCCCGGCAGGACCAGGTCGAATCGGGAGACCGGGATCCGCGGGATCTGCAGGCTGGCCCGGGGCGGCCCGCTGTCGCCGATGACCGGCACCTGGAACTCGACCTCGATCTCGTGGGCGCCGCGGCCCTGCAGCAGGGTCGCGAAAAAGCCGCCCTCTTCGAGCACGGTGGCGGCTTCGCCGTCGACCCGAATATCGCTCAGGGTGACGCCGCTCGGCATGATCGGCAGGGTGAAGCGCGTGCTGTCGAAAACCTCGACCTGAAAGCGCCCGGTCCACAGCAGGGCGGACTCGTGGAGCTCGCCACTGTAGGCGGCGCGGCTGATGACGAAGGGCCGCTCGGCCGCGCCGCGCCAGGTCACGATGATGGTCGAGGTGGCCGGCACCGAGGCGGAGACGAGTGTGCGGCCGTCCACAGCCGCGGCCTCGAGGTCGGCCGAGGGAACGACCGACAGGTCGACTCCGGTCTCCGGGAAACTCAGGCTGAAGGCGGTCGCCGCGGCGCGGGGCACCGGGAGCGGCAAGACTTCACCGCTTTGGTAGCGCTGGGCGTCCACGTCGTAGACGAGCGCGATGCCATAGGTGCCGGCCTTCGCAGCGCTCCAGGCGAGGCCATGGTCGTCTTCGACCAACTGTACGGCCTTGCCGTCGACGGTCGCCTGGCGCAGCGCAGCGCCGGCGTGCAGGAGCGGAACCAGGGTCCATTCGTCCTCGAAGACCTCGACCTGGACCGCAATGTTGACCTCGGCGGTCTTTTGCCCGTCCCGCTCGCTCACCACCACATCGACGCTGGCCTGGCCGATGGCGTAGGCGGCCGGCGCGCGCCGCGGGTCCTGGCTGAGGGCGTTCAGCATGGCCGTATAGTCCGAGAGCGGCACCCGGACCTCGCCGCCAGGGCTCGTCAGAACTTCCGTGGCTCCAGCGGGAAAGGCGAAGAGTAAGGCGAGTAGGGCAAGGGCGTATCTCATGGTCCGGTCCTCCTGACCGCTTGGGTCGTTGGGCGGCAGGTTTCGAAGGTCGCGCGGCCGGTCATCGCGCCGCGGTCTGCAGCTTGCGGAAGGCGGCGTAGTCGAGGGAGTCGGCGAGTAGGCCGCGCTGGGCCGTGTCGCTTGCGGCCGGCATGTCGAGGGCCCTCAGGTAGTCCCCCAACATGGCCTCGTCGGCCATGAGGTCGGGATCGCTTTGCCAGCCGGGCACTTCGCCGCGCAGGCCGCGGATCAGATCCCACAGCAAATAGAGCGGCACCGCGGCCAGGTCCGGCTTGCCGTCCCGGAGGAAGGCGGCGGCCTGCCGGATCCGCTGGGCCGACTCCCAGGCGACCAGGTTCTTCAACACGTTCAGCTCCAGGGGGCCGGCCGTCCGCGGGCCGTCCTCGAGGGTCAGGTTGGCGCGGGCGACGCCGTTCCTCAGGCTGACCAGGTCCTTGTAGCGCAGGGTGACGTCGGCCAGCGGCCCCGGGTTCTCGGCGACCACGTCGAGCAGGATCGTGTGGCTGTCGCCGGCGTAGAAGTTGGGGATGACGATCTGGATGCCTTCCTCGTCCTCTCCCCGGTCGGCCTCGATCCCGAGGTTGCGGGCGAGGCGCCGGTCGATGGCCACCTCGGCCTCGCGCACCCGCTCGGCCAGCTCCTCGTCCAGGCGGCGGGAGCCGAGGACGTCAACCAGCTCGACGCCGGGGGCGAGGCGAATGCGCAGGCGCAGCGCCCGGGCGACCGCCCGGCTGCTGGCGTGGAGTTCGCGGTCGATCACGCCGTCGGCGGCTTGGGCGCTATCCAGGATGCGGCGGTTGCCCTGGCCGGCAGCCACCAGCCGGTCGATGTGGGCGAGGTCTTCCTGCGCGGCCAGGCTGACCACGCTCAACGGCACGCCGGCGACCGCGTTGAGGTGGGCCATGCGCTCGAGATCGTCCAGGTCGTCCGCCAGGGATGAGCCGGTCACCAGTAGCACCAGGCTGGACCCGAGGACGGCGTTGGGGTCGTCGCCGGCGCGCACCCTTTCGCTGACCTCCGCCAAGGTACTCGGCAAATCGGGGTAAATGGCCGGCGCTTGCTTGGGATCGGCGAACATGCGGTCCATGGCGACCCGCAGGGGGCCGTGGCGGAACTCGTCGGGCGCCACCAGCAAGCCGCCGTCCGGTCCGGCCACGGTGAGGGAGAAGCGGTCTTCCGGCTGGCGGGCGCGCTCCAGGGCCGTGATCAAGGCGCGGATGCGCCGGGCGGACTCGGCATCGAAGCCATCGCGTAGGTCGACCAGCAGGCCGATGTTCATGGCCGGGCGGTGGCCGCCCTGACGCTCCGCGCCCTTGATTCCGACCTGAAGGCGCAGGCGCGTCGGGCCGTCGATGGCGGGGGCGTCGGCGTCGAGGTAGACCGCCAGGGCAGCATCTTGGGGCGCATCGAAGGGTTGGCGGACCGGCTGAACCCGCTCCTCGAGCCGAACGTCCGCGCCGAAAGCACCGCGGTCCCAAGCTTTCAGCCGCGCCTGCAGGAGCCGCATGGCCGGGTCGCCGGGAATGTAGCTGTTGGCCCAGTAGCCCGTAGCGTCCTGAT
>CALJXB010000340.1 GCA_937974415.1 uncultured Kiloniellales bacterium | reverse complement strand
AAGGGAGGTGGTTGAGGAATGAGAAAACTTGCGTGTGCGGTCGCCTTTTTGATGGCACTCCCGTCCCTGGCACAGGCGGGCGTGACGGAGCAAGACTTCACTCTCGATACGACAGAGGATCTCATCGACCTCTGCAGCGTGGACCCGCAAGACCCCCAAGCGGTGGCGGCCATCCATATGTGCCATGGCTACGTGTTGGGGCTTATGCACTTCCACACGGTCATCGGTAGGGCTCTCGACGGGCATGTCTTTTGTATGAATGACGCCGAGCGGCCGACCCGCGATCAGGCCATCGCCTTGCTGGTGACATGGTCGAGTGCGAATCCGCAGCACAACTCTCTGGAGGCGGTGGACGGCGTCCTGCAATGGGCGATCGAGACCTATCCCTGTAGCAAATAACCCCGAAACGTGGAGTGAATTGGCATGGTGAGAAGCATTCTTCTGGTTGGGGCTCTGGTCGCCGCTCTCGCTTCCAGCGGCTGCGCGGACGCCACCGATAGAGAAAAGAGCGCCGGGACGGGCGCCGCCCTCGGCGCGGGCGCCGGGGCCGTGATGGGCGCAATCGCGGGCAACACGCTTATGGGCGCCGCCCTCGGGGCGGGCGCGGGCCTGCTGGGCGGCCTCTATGTAAACCAGCAGGAGGAAAAAAACGAGAAGTCCTATCAGGACGGCTACGAGGCCGGACAGCAGACACAGTAGCCCCGCGCATCTGCATTGGCGCGCGCCCGTTCGCGACCGCGCGTCGGTCGGCGTTACGCGCCTTCCGGCCGCCGTGCCGCTTGCTAACGAGAACTGGACCTGGAATCTGCGGCTACTGGCTCAAGGACTCAGCCCGCTTGAGGATGTCCTCGTAGGTTTCGCAAACCTCGTTCAGCTTGGCCGAATCGCCACTGTCCTGTGCCTGCAATTGCGCGTCGCTTGCTTTCGACAAGTCTTCCCTCAAGGCCGTCAGTCTGTCCTGCCCATCGGCATCGAGGCTGCCCGAAGTTTCCGCCAGCGTCAGAGCCGCCTCGATCCTGCTGTTCAGATCCTGGGCCTCGATCTCTTCGCAGGCGCCCGCATATGAGGACGATACGGCAAGGACCCCGAGCGCCATCAAGGTCGCGAAAGGCACCACTCTCACAAGACACCTCCAGCTGGTAGTCTTAGCCTGCGCGCGCATCCCGAGCCTGGCGGACCCGCAGTCCGAAACACTAGCGAGTCGATAGGTTGGCCGCAACGGCCGAGATCCACTGACGCTGAACCGCTCGGTGAAAGACTGGATGATGGTTCGAGCGGCGCGATTTGGTATCCTAAAGGCCGAACTCAGAGTCTTGGGGAGGTTTGAGCCTGGCTCTTGGATGGTCATGACAAGCGAAACGCTGATGTCCTGCCGGAGCTGCGATCTGTTGCACCAGACGGCACCTCCGCCGCCCGGCAGCGCCGTCTCCTGCACCCGTTGCGGCGACGTCCTGTATCGCAAGCCGCGCAGCGAGTTCCAGGTCGTGCTGGCCCTCACGCTCACCGCGCTCCTTCTTTTCCTGGTGGCCAACGCCTTTCCCCTGGTGACCTTCGAGCTTGCCGGCCGGAGCCAGTCGGGCAAGCTGATCTCCGGCGTCCTGGGGCTCTATGCCGAAGGCTATTGGGAGCTGGCGGGGCTGGTCCTGTTCACCACGATCCTGGCGCCGCTGCTCTATTTGCTCGGCCTGTTCTACGTACTGTTGCCCCTGTCGTTGGGATGGCGGCCCTGGGGACTGGCCCCGCTGCTTCGGATGATCAAGGCCCTGACACCCTGGGCCATGCTCGAAGTTTACACCTTCGGGATTCTCGTCGCCCTCATCAAGCTGGGCGATTTCGGCCATGTCGATCCCGGTGTCGCCCTCTTCGCCTTTTTCGGCCTGACCTGCGCCATCGTGGCGATCAATCGGGGCCTCGACCGGCCGGCCATATGGGACCGGGTCCTGCCGCCAGGCCAGGGCCCCGCTCCCGCGGGTGACACCAAAGGGCCTCTATGGGCCTGCGGCTCCTGCGAGCTGCTGGTCCAATCCCCGGACCCGGCCGAAACCGGCTTGCCCGCCTGTCCGCGCTGCGACGCCGCCTTGACTCGGCGCAAGCCGAACAGCCTGTCGCGCACCTGGGCGCTGCTGATTGCCGGGTTCATCCTCTACATACCGGCCAACGTCTACCCGGTGATGGTCATCGTGTCGTTCGGGCGGCAGCAGGAGGCCACCATCTTCGGCGGCGTGGTCGAACTGGCTCAGGGGGGAGACTGGCCGATTGCCGGCCTGGTGTTCGTCGCCAGTATCGCGATCCCGCTCCTGAAGCTTGTCTCGCTGACATTCGTCGCGGCCTCCGTGCAATGGCGCTGGCACTGGCGCCCGGCGGAGCGGACCCGCCTCTACCGCCTCGTCGAGGGCATCGGGCGCTGGTCCATGATCGACATCTTCGTGACCTCGATCCTGGTGGCCCTGATCACGCTCCAGAAGGTCGCCACGGTAGAGCCCAGCCTGGGCGCCGTGTGCTTCGCCGCCGTCGTCATCCTGACAATCTTCGCTGCAAAATCGTTCGATCCGCGCCTGATATGGGATCGCCTGGAGTCCGATCATGAGTGACAGCCCCACCGAACCAACCGCCCAAAGCCCGCACCCAAAGGCCGAGATCCGACCATCCAGGCGCCTCTCCATCGTCTGGGTGATTCCCTTGGCCGTGGCGGTCGTCGCTGGATGGATCGCCTACAAAGCAGTCAGTGACCAAGGCCCTAGCATCACGATCACCTTCAAGACCGCCGAAGGCCTCGAAGCCGGCAAGACCAAGATCATGTACAAGGGCGTCCAAGCCGGTACCGTCGACTCGATCGATATCAGCGAGGACCTGGAACTCGCCGTCGTTCACGCCACCATGGCCAAGCAAGTCAAACACCATCTGAACGAAGGAACACAGTTCTGGGTGGTCCGCCCGGAAGTCAGCTTGACCGGGATCACCGGCCTCAGCACCCTGGTCTCCGGCCCCTATATTGCGATACAGCCCGGGGACGGAAAACGGCAGCGGGCCTTCAAGGGGCTGAGCCAGCCACCGCTTGACCTCGAGACCGGCACAAGGTTCGGCTTGAAGGCGGACAAACTGGGGACCCTCCATGTCTCGGCCCCGATTCACCATCACGGCCTCAAGGTCGGAAAGATCCTCGAATTCGACCTCGCAAAGGACGATTCCGGCCTCGACATCCAGATTCTGATCTACCAACCCTATGACCAGCTGGTCCGCACGAACAGCCTGTTCTGGAACACCAGCGGCATCGATTTGAACCTCAGGAACCTCTTCGACGCTTCGTTGCGGGTCGGTTCGTTCGAGAGCCTCGTGGCCGGCGGAATCGCCTTTGCCAATCCCGCCGGGCCGGCCGAGGCGGCACCGGCCGAAACCGTCTTCGAGCTTCACGCCATACGCCCCGGCGCCGTCGACATGAACGACGTCGAAGAGGCCACGGAGTTCAAAGTGATCTTGACCGCCGAGGCCTTGGGCGGAGTCGAAGAGGGCAATGCGGTCCTTTACCGCGAGATCCAGATCGGCACGGTGCGCAAGACCCAGCTCAACGCGGCTGCGGATGGCGTGGAAATTCACTTGGGAATCGCCCCGGCCCATTCCGGGCTCGTCCGGACCGAATCCGTCTTCTGGAACGCTAGCGGGGTCAAGCTGAACCTGGGCGACCTGGTCGACGCCTCGGTGGAGATCGAGTCCCTCAAGTCTCTTCTCGCCGGCGGGGTCGCGCTCGCCAACCCTTCCGACCCGGGCCCGCAGGCCGAGTCCGGCACCACCTACAAGCTCCAGGCGAAGCGGCCCGAGGCCCTGTTCCGTCAAAAGACGGCGAGCGATGGGCTGCACATCGTACTGAGGTCCGAGGTCCAGGGCTCGGTGAAGCTCGACGATCCGATCCTCTATCGGGAGGTCGAAGTCGGCAAGGTCATGGAGGTCGAACTGAGCGACGACGCCAGCTTCGTCGCGCTCAAGGTCGCCATCGAGCCCCGCTACGCCCCCTTGGTGCGCAGCAAATCGGTGTTCTGGAACGCCAGCGGCATCCACGCGAGCTTCGGCCTTTTCTCGGGCGCCGATATCGACATCGAATCCCTGAGCGCCCTGCTGCGCGGCGGCATCGCCTTCGCCACGCCCAAAGAGGGCGGCAAGGCCGTCGCCAACGGGGCGACCTTCCAGCTACACAGCGAGGCCAAGAAGGAATGGCAGAGCTGGGCGCCCCACATCCGCTTGCCCAAACAAGCGGCCGAGCAAGACGCAACGGCGGCGAACGGCAGCGGGGCGGCACAGCCGGCCGAAGCCGCAGCGACCCAATCCGAGGCAACGCCGACTGCAGAGCAGGAAGCGGCCACGACCTCGGGCGAGACCGCGCCGCTGCCGACGGCGGTGGCCGTGTCGGGCGGGCACGTCAGCACCGCTGCGCTCAGCCAAGCGCTTGCCAAGCTGGGCTTCACCAACATCGGCAACCTACGGCACGCCGGCGCCATCGCGCACGCCGACGCGGACTGGTATGGCGAGCCGGTCAAGCTCCGCATCGACACCCGAACCGGGCGGATCGAGCAGACCGAATAAGGCGCGGACCTCTGAACGGACACCGCGCCCGGATCGGCCCGTCCAAGCCGCCGCCCCTTTCGACGGCGACGCGGCTCAAAACCAGATCAGCCAGACCAGGAAGACGATAATCAGCAGCACCACGTCCCAGAAGATCAGCTCGCCGATGCGCAGCCACCCTCGCGGCCTGTTCACCCGGTGAAGCAGATAACCGGCACAGGCGGCGATCGCCAGGGGCACCAAATGGACAAGCCCGCTCACGGGATTCGCTCGCCGGTCTCGGGGTCGAAGAAGTGCAGCCCGTCCTCTGGAAATCGCACCTGCACTTGCGCCCCGGGCGCCAATTCCTCCGCCTCGCGCAGGGCGCGCACGACGATTTCGGTGTCGCCGTTCTTCAGGAATATGAGCGTGTCCGGCTCGACCTGCTCGACCACGTCGACCGTGAACAGGCCGGCGCCGGGGCCTTGCGCGTCCGCGATCGCGAGCTCTTCCGGGCGGGCGCCCATGACGACCGGCCCCTCCGGCCGGCCGGCCGCCGGCACCGAGAGCGGCCCGGCACGGAATTGGCCGTCGCGGATCACGCCGTCGATGGTGTTCATCGCCGGGCGGCCGATGAACTCGGCGACGAAGCGGGTCGCGGGCTTGCGGTAAATTTCGCGCGGCGTGTCGAATTGGACGAGGCGCCCTTCCCTGAGCACGGCGATGCGGGTGCCCAGCGTCATGGCCTCTTCCTGATCGTGGGTCACGAAAACGAAGGTCGTCCCCAACTCGAAGTGCAGGCGCTTGAGCTCGGTGCGGGTCTGCAGGCGCAGCAAGGCGTCCAGGTTGCTGAGCGGCTCGTCCATCAGGCAGATTTCCGGCTGCCAGACGAGCGCCCGGGCGACGGCCACGCGCTGCGCCTCACCGCCGGAGAGCTGGCGCGGCCGCTTGTCGAGCAGGGCGGAGATGTCGAGCATGGCGGCCGTCTCCCGCACCCGGCCATCGATCTGCGAGCGCTCGGCGCCGCGGACCTTGAGGGGATAGGCGATATTGTCGTAGACGCTACGGTGGCCGTAGAGCGCGTAGTTCTGAAACACCATGCTCATGCGACGGTGACGCGGCGGCAGATTGGTGATGTCGCGGCCGCCGACCCAGACGCTGCCGCCCGACGGCTCCTCCAGGCCCGCCAGGATGCGGCAGGCGGTGGTCTTGCCGCTACCAGACGGTCCCAGGAGCACGATGAACTCGCCCTCGTCGAAGGCGAGGTTGAAGCGGTCGAGGGCAATCGTGCCGTCGGCAAAGGCTTTGCGGATGTCTTTGAATTCGACGGTCATGGTCCCTCGTCAGCCCTTGACCGCGCCGAACGTCAAGCCTCGGACCAGATGGCGCTGCACCAGGACGGTGAAGGCGATGATCGGCAGCGTGGCGACCACGGCCACCGCCGCGACCTGGCCCCACAAGGTGCCGTGAGGGGTGATCAGTCCGGGGATTCCGACCGTCAGGGTGCGGCCCTCGAAGGCCACCAGGATGAAGGCGTAAAGGAACTCGTTCCAGCTCAGGATGAAGCAGAGGATGGCCGAGGCGGCCAGGCCCGGTGCGGCCATCGGCACCAGGACCCTGAGGAAGGTCCCGGCCCGGCTCAGCCCGTCCATCTGGGCCGCCTCGTCGACCTCGCGCGGAATGTCGGCGAAGAAGCCGCGCATCATCCAAACCACGAGGGAGAGGGTGAAAGAGGTATGGGCGATGATCACGGCGATCAGATGATCGGTGATGCCGATCTCCGTGAACAGCAGGAACATGGGCACCACAATGGCGATGGGTGGGGCCATGCGGGTCGTCAGGAAGAAGAAGAACAGGTCCTCCTGGCCAGCGAAACGGTGGCGCGCGAAGACGTAGGCCGCGGGCGCGCCGACGGCCAGCGACAACAGCGTGGTCGAAACCGCCACGATGGCGCTGTTCCAGACCAGCGGCAGATAGCCCTTGCCGATGAAGACCTCCGGGTAGTGATCCAGAGTCGGCGTGAAGAGCCAGACCGGCGTGTCCGCCAGGGCATCGAGCCGCGTCTTGAAGGAGGTCAGGACGATCCAGATGTAGGGCGCCAGCGCCATGACGAGCACTGCGATGACGACGGCGAAGGCCGCGATGCGCCAGCCCTCTTTCATGCCCCCGCACGCCCCTTCGCCCGGCTCCGGCCCTCCTGCCAGAACACCGCCTTGTAGAAGATCGCGCAGAGGATCAGCACGACGAAGTAGACCATGAAGGCGCAGGCCGCGCCGTAGCCCAGGTCCCAGTCCTTGAAGTTCATGCGGTAGGTGTAGATCGACAAGAGCTCCGTGGCCGTACCCGGCCCGCCGCCGGTCAGGATGAAGACCTTGTCAAACTCCTTGAAGGCGTCGATGCCGCGCAACAGCACCACCAGCGCGATGATCGGGCGCAGCAGGGGCAGGGTGACGTCCCGCAGGATCTGGGCCGGCCGCGCCCCGTCCATGACCGCGGCCTCGAAGGGCTCGCGCGGCAGGCTCATGAGTCCGGCCAACATCACCAGGACCACGAAGGGCGTCCACTGCCAGACGTCGATGGCGACGATCGCCGGCATCACCAGATCGGGATTGGACAGCAAGACCTGCTGGTCGCCGAGCAGGCCCACCTTCCTCAGATAATAGGTCATCATGCCGAAGTCGCCCTGCAGCAGCAGCTTCCATATGAGCCCGATGGCCACCGGAGCCAGCATCATGGGCACCATGAGCAGCGTGAGGACGAGACGGCGGCGCTCTAATTGATGAAACAGCAGCAATGCGATCGCGAAACCGAGGACCAGCTCGATCGCCACCGCGACGACCATGAACCGCACGGTGAGCAGGAAGCTGTCCCAAAACAAGGGGTCGCGCATCAGGCGCCGAAAGTTGTCGAAGCCGACGAAGTTCCCGTCGCGGTTGGGCAGCGCGAAGCTCAGGTCGGTGAAGCCGGTCCACACCATGAAGGCGAAGGGACCGACCAGGATGAAGAGGAGGAGAACGAGGGCCGGCGTCAGAAACCACACGCCGACGTAGCGATCCAACACCGCGCTCCCCATACTCCCCCTCGCTACCGATGCCGCGTCACGAGTCCGGCGCTAGTTTACCGGATACTTGAGCGGGGCGCACTCTCCGAGCAGATCGTGCATCTCCGCCGCGGCGGTATCCAGCGCCTCCTTGGCCGACTTCTGGTCGGACAGGTAGGAGCTCAGCTCGCGGACCAGGATGTCCGTGATCTGCGGCGACGCCGGAATGGTCGGCTTTGCGATGGCCGCCGCATTGCTGTCCATGGAGGCCTGGGAATAGGGCAGCGCCGCCACCTCGGCCGTTGCATAGACGTCGGGGCGCGCCGAGGCCCCGCCGTTCAAATGCTGCTCGAGCTGCTGGTCGTACTCCATCATCCACTGGATGAAGAGAAAGGCCGCCTCCTGGTTCTTCGAGTAGGCGGGCACCAGATAGGTCCAACCCTCGACCTGCCCGACCTGTTCGCCG
>CALJXB010000339.1 GCA_937974415.1 uncultured Kiloniellales bacterium | reverse complement strand
ACTTGGGCATGTCGCCGACCATGGTGAACGAGTTCGTGCCCGTGATCCTCGAGTATACCCAGTCGGCAGGCAGCGAACAGGCCATGCAGCTCCTGAAAGGCGCCTTTTCTGCCTTGTGACGTCACCGGCACGGCCAGCCGGGGGCCCAGCGCGCAGGATCGGGGCGTCTGGGACCGGCCGAAACCCGCACCCCCGAAATCGATAGCCGTGGCCTGAGAAACTCATCATGATGGCGATCGCTCGTCCGTGGGGGAAGCCATGGTATTTGCTCGATACTTTTATGCCTTGATGCTTGGCTCGCTGTTGGGTGCCGGCTGCTCCGGTCCGCGCGAGCTCATGCCGACACCGACCCTTTACGCCGACGAGACGGCGCCTTTGTTCGGCGAGCTGGACCCGGAACTGACCCGCACGCAGGTCGAGCTCATCTACGTGACCGACCGAGCGCCGGAAACGGACGAGGCCGGCAACCTCGCCTACGGCTTCGACCGCTCCGCCTCCCTTGCCGCCGGAACGACGGTGGTGGATCTGGGTCAGAACGCGAGCTGGGAGGAACTCGTCGCCGCAAGTCTGGTTCCGACGCGGCTGAGTGAGTTTCAGCTGCGCCTGGTCTCGATCGACGAGTTCGCGCGCCTGCCACCCACGCCGATCCCCTACGAGGTGGTCGACGGCCAAGTCGTGGAAGACCCCGAAGCGATGGCCGCGGTCGAGGCCGCCATGACGCGCATGCGGGCCGAGCTGGTGCGCCGCCTGGGGCTGACGCCCCGCAAGGACGTGTTCATCTACATCCACGGCTACCACAACACCTTCGAGGATGCCGCCTTCGCGCTGGCCGAGCTGTGGCACTTCTTCGGCCGCGAGGGGCTGCCGATCGTCTACACCTGGCCGGCCGGCTATCCCGGCTTCTTCGGCTACACCTACGACCGGGAATCGAGCGAGTTCACGGTCTTCCACCTGAAGCAGGTGATCCGGTGGCTGGCCGAGCAGCCCGAGGTCGAGAACATTCACCTCATCGCCCACAGTCGGGGAACGGACGTTACACTGTCGGCCCTGCGCGAGTTGGTGATTTGGGCCAACGCTGCGGGCCTCGATGCGCGCGAGACCTTGAAGATCGCAAATCTCATCGTCGCCGCCCCCGACCTCGACATGCAGGTCATCAACCAGCGGGTCTCGGCCGAGCGCCTGATCTTGGCAGTCGATCAGGCGACCCTCTATTCGTCGCCGAACGACGAAGCGATCGGCATAGCCGAGACCCTCTTCGCCAGCCCACGCGGGCGCTTGGGAACCCTGAGCATCAGCGAGCTCAACGAGGAAGAGATCGAAAGGATGAAGGCCAATCAGTCCCGCGTCACCGTGGTCAATTTCGAAGGCGAAGCGACCGGCTATGGCCACGACTATTTTCGCACCAACCCGGCCGTCAGCTCCGATATCGTGCTGATGCTGCGATACGGCTTCAGGCCCGGCGACGCCGGGCGGCCCCTGGAACATGTCGGGCTGAATTTCTGGAAAGTTCCGCCCGGCTATCCCGCCGGCGCGCGGCTCGAATGAGGCTGTCGCATCGGCACCGGAAAGAGGACTCCGGCGATCGTCGGAGGTCGAACGGAGCGTCTCGATCCCGCACTGGACATGTCAGGAAAATGCGGTCATGCATTGGACGGGTAACCAGCGTGGAGGGAGCGCATCGTGACCGACTTGTTGAAGCTTCGCACCGTTTTCCTGGGGCTGATCGTGGCCGGGAGCGTTAGTCTCGGCGCAGCCGCGCAGGAAGCCAAGTCCACCGAGGCCGGCGATTCGGACCAGTACATGTCCGTCGACGAGGCCGCCGATAACTTTGTCGAGGACAGCAAGAAAGTTGGCGACAAGGCGGAAGAGGTCGGAAGCGACATCGCCGAGGAGGCTGAGGACGCCTATGACTCGGCCAAGGAGTCGGTGCAGGACGCCACCGAATAGAACCTCCGACCGGCTGCCGAGCTCGCGCTCGCGCCGCCGTTGGGTGTGCTCACTTGGGTGGCTTCAAAGCTGTCGGTGACATACAGCTTCGGGGCAAGTACGCCGACGGCGAGGCCGCCCCAGCCCCATGGAAGGGTCGCCATGAGGCATCTTGTCCTCGGTTTGTGGCTCGGGCTGCTCGTCGCCTGCCAGACGACCGGCGACAAGTTCCCGCAGCGCTATGCCGCCGACGAGGCGAGCTACCCGGTGACCAGCGCCTCGGACATTCTCGTCGTCTACGTCGGGGCAAGAAACTGCCCGCCGTGTTGGCGATACAAGGAACGGGACTATCCGGTCTGGATCGAGTCCGAGGAGTACAAGCACGTCGACTATCGAGAGCTCAATTTTCCGCGCTTCCAAAGGACGAGCGAGGATAAATATTGGCCGGAGAATTTGCGGTGGGTCCGCGAGAAGGCCTATGCCCAGCGGGGTGCGCCGCGGTGGATCGTCGCCGTGGATGGCCGTATCGTCGCGAACCGACGGGGATGGCGCGGTCAAACCTATCCCCTGATCCAACGCTTGGTCGCCAGGAAGCTCGAACAATGAGCGAGCACGAAATCTCGAGGATCTGAAGCGATGCGGATCGCCAGGCGCAGGTTCCTCGCGCGACAGGTCGTTCTGCTGGCGCTTGCCATCGCCACGGCCGGCCTGACCGACCGGGCCATCGCGACCGAATGGACCGAGCGCGAATTCGCCCGCTTCCGCTTGCTGGCCGAGACCACAGCGACCGCCGGGCGTCGCCAGGTCCTGATCGGCCTCGAGGTCGACTTGCAGCCGGAATGGATTTTCAGTTCGAAGGACCCGGGCGACTTCGGCGTCGCGCCCGTCTTCGACTGGGCCGCGTCCCGGAACCTGGCGCGGGCGCTCGTCCACTGGCCCGAGCCGAGGCGAGTCGTCTACAGCACCGATCCGCCGGTGAGCCTCATGGGCTACAAGCAAGCGCTGCTCTTGCCGATCGTCCTGGCAACGGAGTCGGCCGACCAAGACGCTGTCATACGGTTGTCGCTGGACTATGCCCTGTGCGAGGACATCTGCATCGTCGACTCCGTAAACTTGAG
>CALJXB010000338.1 GCA_937974415.1 uncultured Kiloniellales bacterium | reverse complement strand
GTGGACGGGCGCGAACGGACCTACCTGCTCCACCGCTCCGGCCATTCCGATGCCGAGGCCGGCCCCTTGCCGACCATCTTCGTGTTGCACGGCCGGCTGGGAACCGCGAAACAGGTCCGCCGGCACCTGGCCTTCGACGCGCTGGCCGACCGGGCGGGCTTCCACGTGGTCTATCCCAACGGCCTCGACCGCAGCTGGAACGACGGCCGGCCCGACGCGGCCCGGCTCAGCCCGACCGGAGAGGCGCCGCCCGACGACATCGGTTTCTTGAACGCCCTCATGGACGGGCTCGTCTCAGAGGGCCTCGCCGAGCCTCAACGGATCTATGTGACCGGCCCCTCCAACGGCGGCATGATGACCCTCCGGGTCGGCTGCGAGCTGGCGCCCCGTATCGCCGCCATCGCGCCGCTCATCGCCAACATGCCGGAAGAGCTCGGCAGAACCTGTCGGCCCGCCCGGCCGCTGCCAGTGCTGGTCATGAACGGCACGGAAGACACGCTGGTGCCCTGGGCCGGCGGCGCGCTCGCCGGCAAGCCCGAGAAGGGCCAGGTCTGGTCGACCGAGCGGACGGTCGAGTTCTGGCGGTCGCGCAACGGCTGCCGCGGCGCGCCCGAGGCCCGCCGCCTGCCCGACCGGGACCCCGATGACAACTCGACGGTCACGGTGACCCGCTGGGCCGGCTGCCAAGACGGCGCCGAGGTCCAGCTCTACCGCCTCGACGGCGCCGGCCACACCGTCCCCGGCGGCCCCGGCCACAGGTTTCCAAGGCTCATGCGCCGCCTTCTCGGCGAGACCAACAACGACATCGAGGCGAGCGAGGTGCTGTGGGGGTTCTTCCGGGGGCATGCGGTGGAGTGAGGGGGGTTTGGGCGCAGGCGTTCGACTCCTGCTGGGGTCGCCGAGGTCGCGGCCAGTATTCCGCCGTCGCCCCCGCCATTGCCCGGCACCCCGGTCCGCTTCGCTTCGCCAGGCAGACGCTCAAAGCTGACCCTGCATTATCATGGGGTAGCGCGCCATGGGACGCTTTTTCGGAACCTCGGTAAAGCGAACGGACCGGCCCCGACCGCTGGGAAACAGCCCGGCTCGGGCGGTGGCGCTGGTCGTGGCGGCCGCTCTCGTGCTGGTGAGCTGCACCGATTACAAGACGCGCCTGCGGAAGTCGGTCGAGCCGGGCCGCGCATCCGCCGCCGGCGTCGTGCCGCCCCAGCCCGCCAAGGAGAAACGCTCCGTCTGGAGCGGAGAGAAGATCACCGGCTGGGTCCGGCTGCGTTTCGACGTGAGCGAGGAGGGCGAAACCAGCGCCATTGCGGTGGTCGCCTCGAGCGATCAGCGCCTCGAGGCCCGGGCAGCCGACTCCCTCGCCTCCTGGCCCTTCGAGCCCGGCACCCGCGGCGGCGCGCCGGTGCCCATGGAGGATATGGAGCTGGTCATGGTGTTCTACACGGACGACACCACCACCACCGCCGAGGTCATCGGCATCACGCTCCTGGTCATTGTCCTGGTGCCGGTCATGCTGGCGATGGCTTTTCTGAGCGGTGACGCGAGTTTCAAGACGGGCAATTAGACCGCCGCGGCCCCGTTAACGGCTGCTCCCCTCGCACAGCACCCAGGCCCCGTAGCCGACGACCCGGTCCTTCGGCCCCGCCGTGTCGCCCGAGGTGCGGAGGTCTAGGCGTTCGATCCTGAGGCCGCGGGCCCGCGCTACCGCCAGGAGGCCGGCGAGGGGGCGGCAGCCGCAGGCGTCCTCGGGGCCGATGCGTGCGCCCGCCAGAGCCTCGATGGCCTCGGCGGTGGCCGCGTCCCGCTCTTTGGCCGCGGCGTAGGGGTGGTAGTGGCTGAGATCCGTGCTCAGGACCAACAGGGTCTCTTGGCCGCCCCAGAGGCGCTCGATGACCTCGGCCACCCTGGCCTGCGCCACGTCGCCCACCACCAGGGGCAGGATCGCGACCTCGCCCAGGACGGTCTGGAGGAACGGCAGCTGCACTTCGAGCGCGTGTTCGCGGGCGTGGGGGGCGTCGTCCTGGACCACTTGGCTGAGGCCCGCCAAGGACCACAGGGCCTCACGGTCCACCGTCAAGGGCCCGAGGGGGCCGTCGAAGGCCTCGGCGTGGGGCGCGGCGACGGCGCCGAGCGCGACCGTGTGGGACGGGCCCAGGAGCACGACCCGTTCGACCGTGCCGGCGAGCGGCGTCAGGCGGGCGTAGGCGGCGGCGGCCACCGCGCCGGAATAGATATAGCCCGCGTGGGGGACGATTATTGCCTTTGGGATCACTTTCGGGACGGGTGCCGCGTCCGCTGAGGCGTCGGCCGAGACCGCCGCGAGGTAAGCCTGGACGGCGGCGGCCAGCTCGCCCGGCCGCTCGGGATAGAAGCTGCCCGCCACCGCGGGCGTGCGCATGGGGCCCATGGGCTCGCCTCCCCGAATAGCGCGAGAGCCGCGATTTGCCCTCGCTGACCCTCATTCCCATATGGGGACTATGGCCGAAATCGAAACCGTCGAAAGCGTGAGCGGTCGCTACTGGCACCGGCTCGACGACGGCCGCCTCCAGTGCGACCTCTGCCCGCGCTTCTGCCGCCTGCGCGAGGTTCAGCGCGGGCTCTGCTTCGTTCGCGCCCGCGCGGGCGATGAGATCGTGCTGACCACCTATGGGCGTTCCTCGGGCTTCTGCGTCGACCCGATCGAGAAGAAGCCGCTGAACCACTTCCTGCCCGGTTCCGCGGTGCTCTCCTTCGGCACGGCGGGCTGCAACCTCGCCTGCAAGTTCTGCCAGAACTGGGACATCTCCAAGGCCCGCGAATTCGACCGCCTGAACGATGTGGCGAGCCCCGAGGCCATCGCTGAAGCGGCGGCCAAGAGCGGCTGCCGCTCGGTCGCCTACACCTACAACGACCCGGTGATCTTTCTGGAGTATGCCGTCGACGTGGCCGCGGCCTGCCGGGCGCGGGGGGTCCGGAACGTGGCGGTCACCGCCGGCTACATCACGGCCGAGCCGCGCGCGGAGTTCTTCGCCGCCATGGACGCCGCCAACGTGGACCTCAAGGGCTTCACCGAGGGCTTCTACAAGAAGCTCTGCGCCGGCGCCCTCGCCCCGGTGCTGGAAACCCTGGAATACCTCAGGCACGAGACCGAGGTGTGGGTCGAGATCACGACGCTCTTGATCCCCGGCGAGAACGATTCGCCCGCCGAGATCGAGGCGCTGACGGCCTGGGTCATGGAGCGCCTCGGCCCCGACGTGCCGCTCCACTTCACCGCCTTCCATCCCGACTGGAAAATGCTGGACAGGAGGGCGACACCGCCGGAAACCCTGCTGCGGGCGCGGCGGATCGCCCGGGAGGCGGGGCTCAACCACGTCTTCACCGGCAACGTCCACCACGAGGCGACCCAGACCACCCATTGCCCCGCCTGCGAGGCGCGCCTGATCGGCCGGGACTGGTATGAAATCACCCATTGGGCGCTCACCGACGAGGGCCGCTGCCCCGACTGCGGTACGGCGCTTGCCGGGCGCTTCGACGGGCCGGCCGGCAATTGGGGGCGCCGCCGGTCGCCCATGCGCGTCGGGATCGGCGCGTGACGGGCCGTTAGTGGCCTCCCGCCGTCACGCCGCCGTTGACGGGCAGCGCCGCCCCGGTGACGAAGCCGGCATCGGGTGAGGCGAGGTAGAGGATCGCCGCGGCGACCTCTGCCGCGGTGGCGACCCGCTTCATGGGATGAAACTCGGCCTGGTCGTCGAGATCCGTCCGTGGCGCGCCGTCCTCGGAAAATCCCAGACGGGCCATGTCGGTGTCGACCACCCCCGGGCAGACGCAGTTGACCCGGACGGCTGGCGCCAGCTCCAGGGCCATGGCCCGGGTCAGGTTCACGATGGCGCCCTTCGACGCGCAATAGGCCGTGACCCCGCCGTAGCCCTCGAGGCCTGCGATGGAGGCCAGGTTGACGATGCACCCGCCGGAGTCCTGCAGGGCCGGCAGCGCCGCTCGGCTGCAGAAATAGGTGCCCTTCACGTTGATATCCATCGTGGCATCCCAAAACGCCTCGTCGCTCTCGGCGATCGGCCGGCGCTCGAACACTCCGGCGCTGTTGACCAGCACGTCGAGGCCGCCGAGCGCCTCGAGCGCGGCGCCGACCGCCGCCTCGCAGCCGGCTGCCGTGGCCACGTCGCCCGGCGCCGCAGCGAGCCGCTCGCCGTTGCCCAACGCCTCTATGGCCTGAGCCACGGAGGCCTCGCTCCGCCCGTTGACCGCGACCCGGGCGCCGGCCGCGAGAAAGGCCGCCGCAGTGGCGCGGCCGATGCCGCGGGACCCGCCGGTGACCAGCACCGCCTTGCCCTCGAACGTCATGTGACACCTCCCCTCCGTCGAACCGCGATGATGGCCGCCATGATAGCCGTCCCCGTTCCGGCCGTCTCTCGTCCCGGCGCCGGAAAATGAAGCGTTAAGCCGCCTGCGCTAAACTTCCCCATCGCCACCGATCCGGGAGCGGAGCGCCCATGAGTGACAGAGCGTGCGACACTGCGAGCCATGATGCGTCCTACGACGGCGCTAATGGCGTGGCCGCTGGGATCGCCGACCGGCAGAACCGCTCCCTCTTGAAAGTGCTACCGATTCTGCTCCTGGTGGCGCTCCTGATGACCGGCGGCGGCGTCTATTTCGCGGCCTTTCAGGCCAACCTCCTGCTTCACGGCGAGACCGCGACCGGCGAGGTCGTGGCGCTGGAGGCGGGGACCTCGACCTCGTCCAGCGGCCGACCGGCCTATTTCCCCATCGTCGCCTTCGAGACGCCCGACGGCAGCCGGATCACCTTTCGCCACCGCACCGGCCAGAGTCCGCCGGCCTATGCCGAGGGCGACCGGGTGCCGGTCACCTATCTTCCGGACGACCCGGAGTCCGCCCTCATCGCCGAAAGATTCATGAACTGGCTGCTGCCTCTCGTGCTTTTGGCACTGGGCCCCACCCTGTGCTTCGTCGCCTTGCGTGGCATCGTCGGGGCGCGGCGCCGGCTCGCTCAGCGGCCCCACAGTGTGGAGCGGCCCTGGCCACAGACCTGAGCGGTGCCCTACCGAGTCCTGGAGCCTCTTGCCCCGGGTCGGCTTATAGTCGCGACATGTCCCGCTTCTGGATCCAACACAAGACGACCGCGATCGCCCTCGCAGCCGCCGCCGCGGCCTTGGCCGTTCTCTTCGTCCTCTGGACTCCGGCCTGCTTCTGGGCCACGGGCTCCGTGAGCGAGTGCCGGCGCATGACTTGCGAGCTCATCGCCATGCGCCGGCCCCATGGGGACCACGGCTGGTGCGAGGCTTGGTTCGAGCTGTTCCGCGACGACTCGCCGCCCAAGGAACCTGGGGCGCCCACGCCGCCCGTGGACTAGACCCTCTTCTGCATGCCATCTTTGGCGCGCGGAGTCGGGCGCTTCCGAGACCAAGCGCCCGGCGCCCGTACCGCGGACTCACGAGAGATCGGGAAAAGCCTTCATGCGCCTCATCATCGCCATCCTCTTGCCCTGGCTGCTGTTCTTCACCGTCGGCCGGCCC
>CALJXB010000337.1 GCA_937974415.1 uncultured Kiloniellales bacterium | reverse complement strand
CGCAGCGCGCTCACGAGGCGGTCTGGGATGCGACCGAGGCCGGCATCGCCGCCGCCCGGCCGGGCGCCACCACGACCGACCTGTGGCGCGCCATGGCCGATGTGTTGGAAGCCGCCGGCGCGAAGGGACTGAACGTTGGGCGCATGGGCCACGGCCTCGGACTGCAGCTGACCGAGCCGCCGTCCAACATGCCGGGCGACGACACGCCGCTGGAGCCCGGCATGGTCATGACCATCGAGCCGGGCATGGAATACGCCCTGGGCCAAATGCTGCTGCACGAGGAAAACGTGGTGATCACCGAAGACGGCGCCGAGCTCCTGACCCGCCGGGCGCCCAGGGCCATGCCGATCATCACGGCGTGAGTCCGTAATAGGTATTTGGGCAATTCTCGCCGGGCTATTTCGGCGGATCGGCCAGCAGCAGCACGGCGGCTAGCAGCTTGCGGGCGTCCACATAGTTCGCCGGCCGCTCCTTTTGCCAGCGCCCCAGGGCGCCGCGCGGCATTTGGACGCCTTCTTTGAGCGCTTTTGTGTCGCTCTGGCCTTGCTCGGCCAGGGCCGTAAAGCGGGCGCGGGCGTGCTGCTCGTAGGCCCGCGAATGTCGCCGCTCGAGGCGCAGATGGAAGGTGGAGCTGCGCGCGCGGCGTTCCGGCGCCAGGCCCAGGACCCAGGGCCCGGAGCAGGCCCAGACCGCCAGCGCCTCGTCGAACAGCTTTTCGGCGGCCGCCGCCTTGCCGTCGTGCCGGAGGGCGACGGCCTTGTTGGTGAGGCTGGCGGCGAGGCGCGGGTCGGAGGCCTCGAAGGACACCCGGGCGAGATCCAGGCCGAAGGTCCAAAGCGACATGGCCTGGCGCCAGTCGCCGGCCTCGAGCGCCTCGGCGGCGCTCTCCTGAATCTGCTCCCAGGTCAGCTCTTCTTCGCTCCAGCCGGCCCGCGCCAAAGCTTCGGCGTCCGGCAGGGCCGCTTCCGGGCGGTCACCCCCCGAGGTAGGCGCGTCGGACATGGTCGTTCTCGTGCAGCTCTTCGGCCGGGCCTTCCAGGGACACCGAACCGATTTCGAGGACATAGGCGTAGTCGGCGAGGCGCAGGGCGAGCTCGGCGTTCTGCTCCACCAGGATCACCGGCACCCCGCGCTTGCGGATCTCGAGGACGATTCCGGCAATCTCCTGCACCATGATGGGCGACAGGCCCATGGAGGGTTCGTCGAGCAGCAGAAGCTTGGGGTTCGACATGAGCGCCCGGCCGATGGCGAGCATCTGCTGCTCGCCGCCCGACAGCGTCTTGCCCCACTGGCTGCGGCGCTCCTTGAGGCGGGGAAAGTGGTCGAAGACCACGTCGAGGTCGCGCGCGATGCCCTCCTTGTCGTTGCGCAGGAAGGCGCCGGTCGAGAGGTTTTCCAGCACCGTCAGGTCGGGGAAGATGCGCCGGCCTTCGGGAACGTGGGCGATGCCGGCTGCGACGATGCGCTCCGGCGGCGTCCCGTCGATGCGCTCGTCGGCGAAGCGGATCTCGCCCTCGCTCAAGGCGACCAAGCCGGAGACCGCCCTGAGGGTGGTGCTCTTGCCGGCGCCGTTGGCGCCGATAATGGTGACGATGCCGCCTTCTGGCACGCCCATGGAGATGCCTTTGAGGGCGGCCACCTTCTGGTACTGGACGGACACGTTTTCGAGGCTAAGCAGCACCGGCGGCGGCTCCCAGGTAGGCTTCGATGACGTCGGGGTGCAGGCGGATTTCGTCCGGTGCGCCTTCGGTCAGGAGCTGCCCGAAGTTGAGCACGGTGATGCGGTCGCAGAGGCCCATGACCGCCTGCATGTCGTGCTCCACCAGGAGAATGGTGATTCCCCTGTCCCGGACCCGGCGGACCAGGTCCATCATGTGCCTCGTCTCTTCGGGGTTCATGCCGGTGAAGGGCTCGTCGAGCAGCAGCAGCTTGGGACCGGCAACCAGGGCCACCGCCATCCCGAGGGCGCGTTGCAGGCCATGGGGCAGGTTCGACGCCAACTCGTCGGCCCGGTCCGACAGGCCGAAGAACTCGAGGGTCTCGCGGGCGCGCTTCTCGGCCTCGGCCTCGCGCGCCAAATTGCGGCCCAGCAAGGTGTTGAAGAGGCTGTCGCGGGCCGCCAAGTGGGCGCCCACCATGGCGTTGTCGAGGACCGAGAACTCCTGAAAGAGGGTGGTGGACTGAAAGGTGCGCACGAGGCCCAGCTCGGCGATGGCGCTGGTGCGCAGGCCTGATATGTCCTTGCCGTCGTAGACCACCTGGCCGGATGTCGGCGCATAGAAGCCGGAGATGACGTTGAAGGTGGTGGTCTTGCCGGCGCCGTTGGGGCCGATCAGGCCGCGCACCTCTCCCGGCTCGACGGAAAAGGAGAGTTCGTCGACCGCCGTCAAGCCGCCGAACCGCCGAGTAAGGCGTTGGACGTCAAGAATCGGCATGCCGCCTCGACCCGCTCATGATCCCCCCGTCAGGTGTGCGCCTGTTTCGCCCGATCCACCGGTCGGCGCAGGGCCAACGATCCGCGCGGGATGAGCCCTCCGGGCACCGCCATACATGGCATAGGATCCGCGACCTGTCGAGCGGGCCGGGTCGGCACCCGGGCCGGCCGTCACGCGCGGCCACCGTGTTCCACGGCGCCAGCGCAGTCGCAAATTTCGTAGATGGCCTATACGCAGGTTTCTATAGCGACGGCACATAAAGATCCTCCAGACTAACCAACGAAATTGCCAAGACGAAGAGTGATTTTATCTAGGTGCCGTTAGTATGGTCGAAGTTGTCGGAAGAATGCGATGAAGAGTCCAGCAGTAGGTCTGGTGAATTTCTTGCGCGACGAGAGCGGCGCCGCGGCGGCCGAGTACGGCATGTTGATCGCCGCCCTCGTCGTGCTTGTGGCGGTGGCGGCGGCCACCTTGGGGGATTCGCTCACTTTGGTGATCCGTGACGCGGCTGACTGCGTGGAGGTGGGCTGCTTATAGACGTACATGAGGCCTCTTCGGGCCGGAAAGGCCGGACCCGAAACGCCTCGTCCGGGGGAGGGCGGAACATGAGGGAAGTGCGGCGGCAGAGTGCTAGCGTGCGCGCACCCAAGAGACGACCCAGAGGAATGATCTTGTTCGCCTTCTCGCGGAGCGGGGCGGCCGCTTCTGAGTTCGTTCTTGTCTTGCCGGTCTTCATCTTATGCCTGTTCAGCATTGTCGCCTTCGCGACCGCGCTGTTCATGGAGAACAACATGGTCAACGCGGCCCGCGAGGCTGTCCGGGAGATGGCCGTGACCGAGGCGCCGTTCTCCCCTGGGGCCGTGAGGTGCGATTCCCAAGAGGCGGCGATCGTCGACTCCGCCGAGTATGTCGCCTGCACCTACCTGACCTTCTGGGGAACGGATTTTTTCGTCGACGCTAGCGACGAGTGCCCGGCGGAGGACAAGGCGACGGTGCGAATCTCAGTCGATGCGTCCCAGGCGGCGCTGATGGACATATTCGGCTTTTTCGAAGGCAAGACGCTGACCGCAGAGGTCACCATGCGAAAGGAGGATGCTTGTGTTTAGGCGCGCTCGGCGAAACCGCGAAACTCTTCCTCGGCCGGACCGGCATGGCTCGGCCGGACGAGGTCGTGAGAGTGGCGGTGGCCGGAGCGGCAAGACTACGTTCCTCAAGCGGTTTTTGCGCGAGTCCGACGGGGCCATCGCCGCGCTCTCGTCGGTCTCTTTGGTCGTTATCCTCGGGATGGGCGCCTTCGCCATCGACATGAGCTATGCCTATTCCGAGCGCAATCTGCTTCAGGTGACCGCGAGCGCAGCCGCGCTCGCCGCGGCGCCGCATCTTCCGAATCTGTCCGAGACGACCGAAAAGGCCGTGGAATACGCCGAGGACAACATGCCGCCGGAGACCCACGGCACGGTGTTGGACAGCTCCGACATCGTGCTCGGCAATTGGGACCCGGCGACGGAGACCTGGACGGAAGGCGACACGCCCTTCAACGCCGTCGAGATCACCACCCGCAGGTCGACCGTCAACGGCAACCGGCTCGATCTTTTCCTGGCCCCGATCCTTGGCTTGGGTTGGCTCGACATGGAAGCCAGGGCCGTCGCCTACGCGCGCGCGCCGGACGCTTGGGACGTGGCTCTGGTCCAAGACGTGACCGGCAGCTTCGCCGAGGAGATCGGCGACGCGCGGGTGGCCGATCAAACCATGCTCGACTGCGTGTCGAACAATTTCTCGGAATCCAGAATGGGCCTGACCACCTTCACCGGCACGTCCCACATCATGACGCCCATGCTGCCGGTCGGCCTGCCGGAGAATCTTTCCACTTACGTCGAGTTGTCCGATGCCGTCGACATGCTCGATAGATGCGGCAGTTTCGGAATGCCGCCCTGTAGCGGCACTCACATCGGCATAGGACTCGAACGGGGCATAGAGCAACTCGATTCTTACACGCCGGCACCAGGCGTCGTGGGCCAGGCCATCGTTATCGTCGGCGACGGCCGGCCGGACACAAGGAACAGTGGGAGTATCGATTACTCGGAATCGGACCACTACCACGTTTGCGGTGGTGACTGTTCCGATGGCGATCTGGCACAGATGGCCAACCTGGCGGCGGACGACGCCGCGTCCAAGGGCTACGATGTCTTCGTGCTGTTTTACGACGAGAGCAACGATGACGCCGCCGCAGCCTTCTTCGAGGGCCTGGTGCGGGGCGCCGGCGAATTTCGCAGGACGCCCAACTCGGACGATCTCGAAGACATGATGTTCGAGCTCTGCTCAGGCTTCAGGGACCTCCGGCTCGTCATGTGACCGGGCACTGGCGCTCGTGGCCGATCGATCCGGCGCTTTTTCTAAGCTGTTGATTGCGGCGTTGGTATTGCTAAGCTGTTCGCCAGTTGATGTTCATGAAGTCGTTCGTGAGTTTCCCGGGTCGAGGGGTTAACACCCTTGGAGACGAATTAACACTCGCCTAGCAGCCTTGGGGTAGGCGTTGGCGCGAACCAGAAGTCGGCAAACCGAACCGATCGCGCCAACAAGGCGACAATCCGTCTCGAAGATTACCAAAGGCAGAATGTGCGTGCGCCTGTAGTGGTGCCTGGGCGTCTGTCGGAGACCGCGTTTCCGGCTGACGACGGCCGCGCACGAAGGGGCGTGAGGATGCGGCCGTCAGTGCGGGCCGTGGGTAGGGTTCATCTTTTGTTGACCGCAATTTCATAGGGTTCGCCGGCATTTCGCGCCGAACCCATAAAGAAGAGGGGGCATTCGCGTGAATCGAGTCATCGGCAAGCTTTGCTATATGACCGTGGTCGCCACGGCGTTGGCCGCTTGGGCGGCGCAGCCGGCCGGGGCAATCGTGTCGTCCGAGACGCCGCGGCCATTTCTCCTCGGCACGATCGAGTTTCGCGGCGTGCCGCTTGGCGGGTGGCACAGGTTTTCGGACAAGGTTGCCGAATCGCTGGGCGTGCTTTCGCGGTGCGCCAGGTCTTTGGCCCGCTGCCCTGAAAGCGAGGTGGCGGCGCTCCTGGCCAATACCGCCAAGCTGCGCGGGACTGGGCCGGTCTCTAAGCTGATGGCGGTCAATCGACTGGCCAACAGACAGCCCTATCGCTCCGATCTGGCCAATTTCCACACGATCGAACACTGGGCTTCTCCGCTCGAGTTTCTCGCCAGGTCCGGAGATTGCGAGGACTATGCCATCTTCAAGTATGCCCTGCTGCGGCATTTGGGTATGCCGGCCGACTCGCTCCGCATCGTCCTGTTGAGGCACAAGGCCGATGGACTCGGCCACGCTGTTTTGGCGGCCTACGTGGATAACAAGGTCTACATCCTCGACAATGCGGATGGCCCCATCCGGCCGCAGGATGAAGTCAAGAATTACATCCCTGTCTTTTCGTTCAATGAGAACGCGCGATGGGCCCACATCGAGAGCTCGCCCGGGAGGCGCCCGGCAACGAAGTCGTGGGCGTTGATTCGGGCCGCGGCGGGCCGGCGTTCAGATCTCCACGACGAAGTCGCCGTCCGTCCTGGCCAGGATGGCGCCGCTTCGTTTGCCCGGCTTTATGCGGCCGTCTTCTCGCCGGCCACGCCGAGCCCCAAGGAGTACCGGGTACAGATCGGCGCTTTCCGCTCTTTGGAGAACGCCAACGACTTATGGCAACGAGTCTGGCGCGACCAGTGGGACCTGCTCGCCAAGTCCGAGCCCCATATCTTCAGTCAGAGCTTCGGCGACGGAGGACAGCTCCACCTTCTGCAGGTCGGCGCCACGCAGAGCGCACGACAGGCAAAAGCCCTTTGCGATACCCTTTCAGCACGGGGCGTCGACTGTTTTGTGGTGAAGCCCGCCGCGACCGGCCGAACCTAATACCAAGTCTTGGTGTAAGGCCTTGACCCGCCAGCCAAGGGATCACAGGTAAAACAGCGTAGATCTGTGTTACGATCGCAAGCTGGGCGGGGGCGGAGCTGCCCGCCATCAGGATTGACCGGACCGCAGTCATGAGACACGGGAGCCTCTTGAGCGCGTGCCTTTCGGCCGTACTGCTGATCGCGCTCGCCGATTCCGGTCCGGCGTCGGCGGGCTCGCGGGGCTACGACTCCCGCCGCGCTTCGGACTCCTACCGGGCCGGGTCTCGACTCCACATTCAGCGCGACCACCATCGCGGACGCGGTTTCACAGAGCGGCGAAGCCGGCTGCGCAATCCGAGCTACATCCGCCGCGACGACCGGCGCAGGGCCCTGAGCGGGTTCAATGCCGAGCGCCCAAGCCGACACTCGGAGTCGTCGACCACGCTGGGGGGCATGCCCTGCCGGACCATGACGTCGGTCGATACGGTCGACGGTCGCCGCGCGCTGGTCAGCCAGCGCGAGTGCATCGACGCATCGGGCATCACCCATGTTTCCCCGGGCAGCCGGAGGGTGGTCAGATTTTACGACGAGTGAGTGCGCCGTCCGTTTGCGTTCCGGACGCGCCTTTGGCCTGACGCTCTGGTGTGGACCGAGCTCAGTCGGCTGGCCGGGCGGTTAATTCCAGTCCGCCATGGAGCAGCCGGAAACCAGGCAAGCCCGCATGGCCGACTTGGTTGCCGGACCGTAACGGCCGTCAATGGGTCCTCGGTAGTAGCCGTCGCGCGACATGGCTTGCTGGTATCTCTTGATCCAATCGACATTGGCCACGGCCATGGCCTGCTCGAGGGTCGCGAAAGCGCCCTCGCTGCGGCCGAGGGCGGCGAGAATCAAGGAATGGGTGGCGAGGTAGGCCGGCGTGTCCGGCGCGACCGAAATGGCAAGCTCGGAATCGCGCAATGCTTCTCTCAGGTGGCCGAGGCTATAGAGGGCCTTCGCCCGGTCATTGTAGGCGGGCGCATAGCTCGGCTTGAGGCGGACGGTGTGGGTGAAATCCAGGATTGCCTCTTCGGTTTCTCCCATTTTCTCGTTTGCCAGGCCGCGGCTGTAATAGGCGAAGGTATAATCCGGCGCCAGATTGATCGTCCGAGTGAAATCCCGAATGGCTTGCTGATAGTCGCCGCGCTGAAAATAGATCTCGCCGCGCAGGTAGTGGGCGGAGGCCAGTCCCGGATTGAGCCGAATGGCCGTGTTGAATTCTTGCAGCGCCTTTTCATATTCGCCGTCTTTCGAATAGGCCTCTCCGTCTTGGCTGTGTGCCAAGGCCAGTTTGTAAAGATCCGCGTTGCCATCGTCGACGGGCTCCGGCGCGGGAACCAGCTTTGCCACTTCCGTGCCCGTGGTTTCGGCCTGCGAGGGCTGCGGCCGGCCTGCGATTTCGCTTGCGACTCTCAACGCCACGCAATCGACGCCTCGCCCAATTAGGCTGCGGCACAGAGCTTGGGACGCCGCGGCATTGGGCAGAGGCCCGACGCGCAGGCGATACAAGGGACTGTCTCCGCCCTCGTTGGCTTTTGTGATTTGGGGGCTTAGGCTACCCAGCAGGTCGGATTGGCTGCGCTGCAGCCGGCTCCACATGATCGGCGCGCTCTCCGGCCGCCGGAACGCTCCCAGGCGGACCCAATGGGTGTAGGGTGCAGCGTTCGGCGACGCCGGGATCGCTGCTGTCTGTACCGGCTTCGCGGGCGCAGGCTCTTGCCCCGATTCCTCTGGCTGTGAGACGGACGCTGCGTCCTCTTGTTGAACCACGATGACGGCCGGCTCGCCCGGTTCTTCCGGCGCGTTCGGCTGGGTCAGGCGCGCTTGCTCCAGGCGCTGGGCGTCCAATTCGCGCAGTCCGTCGAGCGCCGGCTGAAATCCGGGTTTGAGGGCGAGGATTTCGTGATAGGTCTGGTAGGCGTCATCGCTGCCGCCGCCCGAACGGGCATCGTTTGCGGCTTGCTCCTTCGCCAGCTCGAGGAGGCTTGCCACGCGCTGGTCGACGTCGCTCGGCGCCTCCAATTGAATCGTCACCGCCGGGTTCGGTTCGTCGCCGGGCGGCTCGGGCGCTTCTGTGGCTACAGCGGCCTCGGTTTCTTCCGACACCTGGTTTTCGGACCAGAGGTCGAACCCTTGCAGCAGGACGACAGCGGCAAACAAGGCCACGACGGCGGCCGCAGCGGCGTCGAACAAGCGCCGCAGCTTCTTTTTCTTGGCGGTCTTCTGTACTTCGGGTTCCGGTGGCCATTGTTCTTGGGCGTCTTGGGCGGCCTGGCTGAGCAACGGCGGGATTCCCGCAGGCACGTCCCGCACCGCGCCTGTCGCGGGACCGACCACCCGAGGACCCGAAGCTCCAACTG
>CALJXB010000336.1 GCA_937974415.1 uncultured Kiloniellales bacterium | reverse complement strand
TCCCGCTCCTCGCCGTAGCCGTAAACCAAGGCGGCGTCGCAAAGTATGTTGATCGGCCGCGGCAGCCCCTGGGTAAAGTAGTAAACCGCGGCACAGGACAGATTGTCGAAGATGGCCCGCCCGGCACCGGCGACCACGAGGCGGTGGCAGATGTAGTCGCGGGTTTCGTCGAGCGTGAGCGGCGACAAATGGAAATTGGCGGAAATGCGTTGGGCCAGCTGTCGCAGCTCGGGCCTGTTGATCTTGTCGAGAATCTCCGGCTGCCCGGCAAGGACGATCTGGAACATGAGCTCCTTGTCGACGTTGATGTTGGAGAGCATTCTGAGCTCCTCCAACATCTCGAGCTCCATATTCTGGGCTTCGTCGATGATCAGCACCGTGCGGCGGCCATGGGCGCGCTGGTCTCTCAGGAAATTCGTCAGGATTTCGAAGAGCTCGACCTTTTCCTTGCCCCGGTAATCCAAATTGAAGGCCAGCAGGATCCAGTCGAGCAGGTTTCCGAGCGAGGCATGGGTGTTGGTGATCAGGCCGACGGTGGTCCGCGGATCGACCATGCGCAGAAAGCGGCGGATGAGGATGGTTTTGCCCGAACCGACCTCGCCGCTAATCAGGGCGAAGCTGGCCTCGCCCCTCAGGCCGTACTCGAGGATGTTCAGGGCGGCCCGGTGATGCCGGCCCAAGTAAAGAAAGTCGGGGTCGGGGACCAGGGAAAAAGGCTTCTCGCGAAAACCGTAAAAAGTTTCATACATCCTAGAACGCGCCGTTACTTGGAATGTTTCAATTCAATCCCCGAATGCACCCCAACATACAGTGTAGCCTAAAGGAGTGGAGAGTGCATCGCCTTGAAGAAATCAAGTATAGCTTACTCATCAAAGCGATTGAACGCCATATATAGGAGATCTTTGATTTCAGACCACTATGCGTAGTAGATAGACCTCGCTGCCTGCCGATTCTCGGCCCCGCTTGGCCAACCGCCGCGTCACCCTCTCAATACTCTTAAATTAGTGGACCCACTCGTCTCGCACGCCAATTACATTGGGGCCCTCAATAGGCGGATCCAGCTCTATTGTCCAGGCGCATCCAGGCCGAACCACCGATTCCGGACGGCGAGGTAATCGTCGTCGGGATTGTAGGCCTCGACCGCCAACTCGAGGTCGCGCGCCGTCAAGCGGCCGATGGCGGCGAGCAGAGCATAGCTGGCGACGATCTCGTCACGCCGCGCGCGCACCAAACTGACCTGGGAATCGAGGAACTCCTGCTCCGCGTCCAGGATGTCCAGGATCGTGCGCGCGCCGACGGCGTTTTCCTGGCGCACGCCTTCCAACGCGATCTCGTTGGACCGCACCTCGGCGCGGAACGATTCAGACTGGGCCCGGGCGGTTTCCAGCCCCGCCCAGGCGTCGATGGCAAAGCGTTCGGCACTGCGCGCGGCCTCCTCCACCTCGCGTTTGCGTTGCACGGAAATCTGTTTGCTCTGGCGGACTTGGCTCGAGACCAAGCCTTGCTGATAGACCGGCACCGTCACTTCGACAAGCCCGCGGGCCACGTCGGTCTCATTGTCCGAGGAGCCGAAGTTCTCGCTGTGGCGAGCCTCGCCAGATAGGAAGGCCTCCGGCAGGAGCTGGCCCCGCGACACGGCGATCTGGCGCTCGGCCGCGTTCTCGTCGAAGCGCGCGCCGGTCACGGCCGGATTGTTCTCGATCGCCCCGCGGACCACCTCGTCCTGGGCGTTCGGCAGACTAGGCAGGCTGGCCGGCGGCTCCAGGCCGACCAAATCCGGCGGCTGGCCGATCACCTCCTGGTAGACCGCCTCGCTCGCCGTGAGATCTCCCTCGGCCCCGATTCGCTCCGCCGTCGCACGCGACAGGCGCGACTCCGATTGGGCCACGTCCGTGCGGGTCAGCTCGCCCACGTCGAAACGGTCCCGGGTCGCCTCGAGCTGGCGGGTCAGCACCTTCTCGTTGTTGATATTGAGCTGCAGCACCGCCTCGTCCCGCCACACGTCCATGTAGGCCCTGACCGCCGACAAGAGAACTTGCTGCTCGACCGACTTCAGCCTGGCCCGTTGCCCCTGAACCTCGGCCTCGGCCTGGGCGACGCCGTTGACCGTGCGGCCGCCCCGATAGAGCGGCTGCTCGACGTCCAGCAGGACCTCCCAGGGCTCGTTGTTCTTGGCGCCGCCCGAGGAGGGCTCGCTGTCGATTCGCTCGACCCCGGCCTGACCGTCGACGAAGGCGCTCGGGCGATAGTTCGAGAGCTCCTGGGGCACCCGTTCGTTGACGCCGCGCAGTTCGGCGCGCGCCGCCAGCAAGGTCGGATTTCCCCGATATGCCTCCGCCAGGGCCTCGTTCAGGCTCTCCGCGCCGGCGGCCTTGAAGACACCGAAGCCGACAAGGGCCACGGCCGCCATGGGAATGACGACGACCCTCGCAAGAGCGGCCATCGCATCGAACGGGAGCGGATGATTTTTCATAACGTCTGTTCCTTCGTTTACCCTCGACTACTCGCCGGGGGCCGTCAATCCGAACCAGCGGTCGCGCACCGCCAGATAATCGGCGTCCGGATCATAGACTTCGACGGGCAGCCCGAGATCGGCCGCCGTCAGGCGGCCGACGCACTGCAAGACCACGAAGCTGGCGACCGTTTCGTCGCGCTGCGCCCGGGTCAGGCTGATTTGCGCGTCCAAGAACTCCTGCTCGGCGTCCAGGACGTCGAGAATGGTGCGCTGTCCGACCGAGTTCTCCTCGCGAACCCCTTCCAGCGCGATTTCGGTTGCCCGCGTTTGGTCGGTGAACGCGCGAATCTGGGCGCGGGCCGTGATCAATTGCTCCCAGGAATCGGTGCATTCCTGTCGGATCCGCCGGCGCGTCTCGATAACTTCGATGCGCCGCCGGTTGGCGGCCTGCTTGTCTTCGCGAACCAGGCTGGACACGAAGCCCTGCTGGTAGAGCGGGATACTGACGACGGCGAAGATCCGCGCGGCATCCGTCTCGGAATCGCTGCTGAACTGGTTCTCCGAATGCAGCACCTCGGCCGTCAAGGAGACTTCCGGATAAAGCTCCCCGACGGAGCTGCGCACTTGGTGCAAGGCAGCCTGCTCGGCGAACAGCGCCGCCGAGATATCCGGATTGTCTTCCTGGGCGATGGCGCGGGTGTCGTCCTCGTTATCCGGCAGGCCCAGAACGCCTCCGGGCGGAGCGACCGAGACCGGCGGACTGCCGACGATCTCCTGGAACTCTGCCTGGCTGCCGGTCAGGTCGCCCGCGGCGCCGATACGCTCCGCGGTCGCGCGCGACAGGCGCGCTTCCGACTGGGCCACGTCGGTGCGGGTGAGTTCGCCCACCTCGAAGCGGTCGTTCGTCGCCTCGAGCTGGCGAGCCAGAACCTTTTCATTGTTGATGTTCAGGCGCAGCACGTCCTCGTCGCGCCAGACGTCCATATAGGCGATGACCGCATCGAGCAGGACGGCCTGCTCGACCGAGCGCAAGCTCGCCCGCTGGGCTTGGACTTCGGCTTCCGCCCGCGCCACGTCTGCCGTGGTCCGCCCGCCGCGATAGAGCGGCTGGGAGAGGCCGAGGCTGATCTCGAAGGGATAGGTGGTATCCGAGCCGTCGCCATCGTTCCGGTCGATCTCCTGCACGCCGCCTTCGCCGTCGAGGCTCACGAAGGGCCGGTAGTTGGCCAGCTCCTGCGGCACCCCTTCGTTGACCGCGCGCAATTCCGCCCGGGCGGCCAGCAGTCTCGGATTGGTTTGATAGGTCGCGGCCAGGGCCTCGTAGAATTCCTGCGCCGCCCCCGGCGAGCCGATGCTCACGCAAGCCAAGGCGGTGGCCAGAAAAAATCGAACGCGGACCATACATTCCCCCGAAACCGACCGCGCAAAGTTTGGGCGACCGGCCGGCGCAACTCAACGCTTTTCTGCGAAACGGTATCTAAACAATAGATATTAGACCAAAAAAGCCACCGGGTGTAGTCGGGTAGGCCGATCCGGCGGTGAAGCCGTACGTTGGATTTGGAATGCTTGGCGGTCCCGGTCGTGCGCAGCGGCGCCCGCGATTACAGGGACAATCGAATCTCCTCGGCGTCACCTACGAGGCCGCCGAGGTCGCGCGCCCGGTCGCGAAGACGACGACGAAGCATGAGCTTGGTCCTTGCCTCCCTCGGCAGGTCCGTGAACACGATCACGCCTTTGTTGATCAAGAGATAGACCAGATCGTCCAAGACACGAACGAAGTCCGCGTCGGATTGCCTGAGAGCCTGGTGCAGTTTCGAACGGCTGGCCGGCTCTTGGGGCGGCGTCTCACGTGTCTTGTTCTGACCCAGGAAAGCCTGAAGCTCCGAATTTTCGGGGCTGACATGCTCGCGCGCGCATTCATTCTCCTCTTTGAATACCGCGATGATGGCTCCGCTATTGCCGCGGGCGACATAAGGCATAATCTAACTCCTCTCGGCCGCGCGATGGCCGTTCCCTTTGAACGAGGCTTCGAGCCTGTTCCTCCCGCTTCGGGGCGACCTTCGGGCCAAAGCGGATCGCCATTGGTTCAGGCCGCCAAACCGGGACACGTCGGTGCCGGCTCCCGGTGGACTTCCATCGACAGCAGATGACGCACCAGCCATTCGAGCTGCTTGAGGTTCGCATAGGAGATCTGCAGGCTGCCCTCGCCGCCCTTGGCCGATACGGCGACATCGAGCCCGAGGGCACGGGAAAGATGACGTTCGAGTGCGGCCATCTCCTTGCTCAAGGCGGGCTCCTTGCTTAAGGCGGGCCCCTCGGGGCCTTCCGCACCGCCAGCGGACGAAGCGACGTCCGGAGCGATGTCCGGAGCGATGTCCGGCTCCGCGGGGCCGGAGGCGGCGGTCGAGGGCCGGCCGGCGCCGGGCCAGGCCACAGGCACGTCCCGCGCGTCTCGTGCCACCTTGGACGAATCGAGCAGAAGCAGGGTGCGGACCACCTGCGGCTCGCTTTTGCCGACCAGTTTGGCCAGAACCGGGAGGCTATAATGAAACGTTCTGATCAGCTGGCCATAGCCCACTGCGGTCTCGAAGGGCGTCAGGTCGGGCCGCCGGGCGTCTTCCAGCAGCACGCACTCGAGTGCCCGCCTATCCGACAGCCGGCAAACGACGACGGTCACCTCCTCGAGTCCGGCGCGGCGCGCGGCCTGGGCCGGCAGCTCGCCAACCACGATCTCATAGTCCCGGGCGATCACCGGATGGGGCCGGACCAGGATCGGATGTTGCCAGCCGGCGGTTCGAAGAGGGCCCGCCAGGCTTTGGATCGTCTCCTCGTCGTAAGGCGTGCGCGGCCGCAGCCAACTCGAATGCAGCTGCTCCGTCGCTACGGTTCTCCAGACGAGGGTGTTTTGAGGGTTTTGCGACCGCTCAGGCCCACTGGCCGGCCGCTCAAGCTTTGGCTCCGGGCCTGGCGCTGCTCCCGAGCGCTGTTCCGCCGGCGGGCTTGGGGTCCGGGATTTCCGCACGACTTTGACACGGGTCGGGTCGGCGAGGGCCAAGTTGATCCTCGGACCCTTCTTGGCATCCGTCTTAGCTTGCGCCTGTGCGCCCTTGCGAGCAGGCGTCCGACCTGCCGCCACCGATGGGCAGAGCGTCGCATTCGCCGCTCGGGCTTCGGGCACGGGGATCGCTTTACTGTCACGCTCGGAGCTTGCCATGACCTGGTCCAAGTCGGTGAGGGAGGCCGATTGCCATCCGAAATCTTACAGTTTGTGGTTAAAGCAAGATTAACGGTGCTCGTCGCGGCCCAGGCGTGCGGGGCGTCTTCACGGCCGCCCCGGTTGACGGCGGCGAAGCGCCGGCCGGACCGGGCGCGCGCCGGACTTCGGCTAGGGCGATGGGCGGGCGAGGTGCGAGCGCCCGCGCAAGGTTGTTTGTTCCTGGCTGGCCGCTGGAAATGATATGCTGGCGGTCGTCCCGTTAGGATGATCGCATCAATAACAAGAAACGTTTCGGTTCGTTGCTTTGGGTTCCATGGCTCCCGTGAGGTGACCAATGGCGGAAAGACCGATGGCGACGAAATTGGAAGACACGGTGTACTTCCTCGACAATCGGAGCGTTCTCAGGCCGGAGGACCTGCTTTCCGATCCGGCTGGTGAGACCGTTTTTCTGCCCCCGACCGGAGAGCTCTCGGTATTGTTTCAAGCGAAGCCGTCCAAGGCCACGAGTCGGCCATTCTGGCCCGGCCTCCCACCCTAAGTCCAGACGCCTGGCGTCAATCGATCCGAAAG
>CALJXB010000335.1 GCA_937974415.1 uncultured Kiloniellales bacterium | reverse complement strand
CATCTTTCCCCTTCTCTTGTTTCCTCTGATCACCCTCGCCCTGTACTGGCCGGCCATGGAGGACGTGCCCCGGGGCGACCATGTCATCCTCTGGGAGATCTACCGTGGGCAGGACTGGCGCTGGAGCGAGATCGAGGAGATTCTATTCGTAAGCTTTCTCGACAAGCCCCGCTTCCAGCCCCTTATGTTCTTCCTGCATTTCCTGCAGGCCAAGCTCTTCGGCCAGACGTTCTGGCTCTACCATCTGGTCAATGTGGTCCTGCACGGGCTGAACGCTTTCCTGCTGTTCCGCATCGCCCGAGCGCTCGATCAGGACTGGCTGCCGTCCATGGTGGTGGCGCTCTTGTTCCTGACCGCCTTCACCCATCTCGACCTCGTCGCTTGGGCGTTTCACTACTACATTCTGCTGCAGGCGACCCTGGGGTTGTTCGCGGTCTACCTGCTGATCCGGCGTGACCGAGTCTCCTGGTCGCTGGTCTGGGCTTACGCCGTGGCTTTGGTTCAGATTTACCTCTACGAGCCCGGAATCGTCCTGCCGTTCCTGCTGTTCGCCATTGACGCCCTGCGCCAATTTCGCCGGCATGGCTGGGTTCTGCGCCTTTCGGCGAGCTTCCTGCTGGCCGCTGCGGTCACGGCACTCTATCTCGCGACCTATCTGACGTTCTTCACGGCCATGCAAGCCGGCACCGGGGTGGAAGACCCACGAAGCTTGATCGATCTGCCCAGCCTCCTGCGCGCCCTCGCCAGTCCGGTGCCTTTGATTCTCGATACCGCGCTGCTGCACAACCTGTTCTCGACCCCAAAGTTCATCGTCGACGAGCTCTTCTTCCTGGCGCCGCCGCGCATCGATCGCTTCACCTTCGCCGATTCGATCACCAATACCCTTATTGTCGGCTGCTGCGGGCTGGTCGCGCTGACCTTCCTCGCCGTCTTGCTGCGCCGGGAAGACGGCGAAACCGAGGCGCCGCCGGAGGTTCCACCCGGGGGCGAGCCGCCCGAAGAAGAACCGCCCGCACCCGAACCGGCTCTCGACGCAGCGGATCAGAGGCGCCCGCGCATCTACGCGGCGGCGACCCTGGCGACCGGCCTCATCGGATTTGGCTTCGTCTTCGCGACCTTGCCCTGGGCCGCGGGCCCGAGCCTTTTTCAGGCGCTCTTCGTCATCTGGCTGCCGGTCGCCCTGCTGGCCGGCCTGGCGTTCCGCTCGCCCGACCGCGCACGGTCCTTCGCCCGGCGGATTTCAGCTCGCTGGCCGGCCCGTCTGGATCCCCTTTATCTCGGCCTGGCCCTGTTGCTGGCCCTGGCTCTCTTGTTCCTGGCGCCGCGGGGCGAGGTCGCGGCGCTGGCCGACGACGCCACGCGCCTGCTGCTGGAGCCCTGGGACTTCGCGGCGATCCTCCTGGCGCTGGTCCTCATCCTCATGGGCGAACGGCCACGCGGTCGCCGTCTCGTCTGGCTGCTGTTCGTCCTCGCGTCGGTGGGGGCCTACTTCAGCATTATCGGCCTCGGCCGGCCGGTGGTCTATCTGATCTCCCAGTCCCGCTACGCGTACCTGCCTACGCTCGCCTTGGCGATCCTGGCCCTTATGATCTTCGCGCCCGTATTGGCGCGCCGCCCGGCGGGGGACCGCCGGTGGCTGAGCCTCTTGTCGCTTCGCAAGCACGTCATATTGGCCGGGCTCATCCTGTTCATGTCCCTGAACGCGGTTAAGGTCGTGGACGCGCTCGAGCAGACCATGGCCTATCGTGCGGAGACCAACCGGATCGTCTATGAGACCCGGCGGTTTCTCGACGACCGCGTCCAGTCCGGCGACAGCCTTTTCATCGCCCGGTCGAGCTATCCGGACCACGAGCGTCTCGCCTGGGGCAGCGATATCCTGCCCCAGATTCTGTTTGCCGGGGACGAGCGGGTGACCCAGAACCTGCAGACGGCAACACATGTGCTGGGCGACGACGGCCGCGTCCTGCCGGTCCCCGGCGCGCTCCTCGACGCCGGGGCGGAGAGTTTCGTGCTGCGCTTTGGGTTCATCGCCGTGGTCAGACAGGCCGGCGCCGCAACCCTGGAAATCTTCACGCCGGTTGGCGGCTGCGCCGCGGGTGGCTGGTTTCTCGATTTCGCCTTCGAGGTAAATCAGCCGGCACTCGACGGCGATCAGTTGGGCTTCGGCCGCCTCGTCTTCGGGCGCTGCGACGCCGGCGGCAGAACCGTCCTCTTCGAGAGCGACCCCGCGATGGTCGAGTTCAACGGGCTGAACCTCTTCGAGTTCGGCCGGGCCAAGGACAACTACTATCTGATTTACAATGGGGTTTTGACCAAGACGGCGCCGGCCTTGGATCCGATCGATCTGAGCCGGATGGCCTTCGAGCTCGGCGAAGCTTACGAGACTCGCGTCAAGGTCTACCTCAGCCACACCTTCATCGGGGTCGGCATGGCGCCGCGCGGTATCGAAGACGCGGAGATCGGCGACCGCTTTGCCGACCCGCCCTACCATCCCTTCGGGTTCCGCACCTACGCCCGGACCCTTATCTGAACCGGGCCCTAAACTGGAACGGGCTGCCACCCGGCGGGCAGGCGCCGCTTGACAGCCTTCGCCGCCTGCCCTAAACGAGGGCGCCCTTGCAGCGGGTCGGTCCGGACCGAACCGCTCTGAATGACCTCCGGGCGCGTAGCTCAGCGGGAGAGCACCGTCTTCACACGGCGGGGGTCGCTGGTTCAATCCCAGCCGCGCCCACCACATCTATATTTGATATCAATGGCTTACTATCAAGCAAATGCGTTGCGTAGACGATAAGTAGACCTAAGGGACGCAGGTGGTTCAGCCAAGCCCGAAATCTTGACCGAGGATGCCGACACGCAGACCCGTCTGCGGCCACTAGCAGACTCACGTGATGACGAG
>CALJXB010000334.1 GCA_937974415.1 uncultured Kiloniellales bacterium | reverse complement strand
CAGCAGCTCGACCAGCCCGCGATAGTGCCCGGCGCCCAAGTCCCTGAGCGGCGCCTCCCGGTCGTAGCCGACGTGGGTGGGGCGGACCAGGCGCGCCCAGACCTCGCGCACGGCGACCGGGTGGCCCTCGCGGTCCGCCAGGCTCACTTCGACCCAGACCTCGCCGGCCCCGGCCACGCCGGCCTCGATGGCGACATTCCAACCGAGCGCGGCCTGGGCCTCGGCCGCCGCGATGGTGTCGTTGTAGGCCAGCCCCTTCTCGTAGGCGCCTTCGGTTTCCAGCCCGGTCCAGCTCCGGCTCGCGAAATAAAGCATGGTGCCGTTGGCGATCAGGAAGACGGCAAAGATCCCGCACAGCGCCCATGGGATCCACAAGCTGCGCCGCGTCTCCGTGGCCGAGCGGGTCGTCATGTACCGGGCCCCCGGAAGATGCTCTCGGAACGGACCACGGCACCGCTCTCCCGGTCCGTCAGGACGAAGATCAAGGGCTGGGTGGCGGCGGCGCCCTCTTCGGCCGGCAAGCGCACATAGACCTGATAGGTGGCGACGCTGTCCGGTAGGGCTTCCAGTCCCTGGGCCGCAAAGTCCGCCTCGTCGAGGCCGACGAACTGCAGGCTCGCCCCGGCCGGCCGTTCCAGAGCCAGGTCGAAATGCCGCGTTGCCCGCGCCTTGTTCAGAATTTTGAGGGTGTATCCGTTGCGGATGCCGCCATCGGACAGCTTGACGAAGAGGGGGTTCCGGTCGTGCAGCACGTTCACGTCCAGGTCGGAGCGCGCGGCGACGGTCGCCAGGAAGCCGGCGGCGATGACCGCCAGGATCGCCACGTAGACGATGGTGCGCAGACGGATCAGCCGGAAGGGGACGCTCTCGCGGCCGGCCTCGTGGGCCAGGCGGTTGCGCTCGCTGTCGAAGGCGATGAGGCTCTTGGGCCGGGCGATGCGGTCCATGACGTCGTTGCAGGCATCGACGCAGAGGCCGCAGCCGATGCATTCGAGCTGCAGGCCGTCGCGGATGTCGATGCCGGTCGGGCAGACCGCGACGCACTGCTTGCAGTCGATGCAGTCGCCGCGACCCTCCCAGCTCTGGCCCTTGCGGACCTTGCCGCGCGGCTCGCCCCGCCAGCCGCGGTAGGTGACCACCAGGCTGTCCTCGTCCAGCAGGGCGGCCTGAAAGCGCGGCCAGGGGCACATGTAGGTGCAGACCTGCTCGCGCGCCCAGCCGGCCAACAGGTAGGTGGTGGCGGTGAACATCCCGGTAAAGAAATAGACCGTGAAGGAGCTTTGGCCGGTGAAGAATTCGCCGATCAGGGTCGGCGTGTCCTTGAAATACATGATCCACGCGCCGCCGGTCATGAAGGCGATCAGCAGCCAGACCGCGTGCTTCAGCACCTTGCGGCCGGCCTTCTTGGCGCTCAGCGGCGACTTGTCGAGCCGGATCCGCGCGCCGCGGTCGCCCTCGATCCAGCGCTCCACCTGCATGTAGAGGTCGGTCCAGACGGTTTGCGGGCAGGCGAAGCCGCACCACACGCGCCCGCCGATGCTGGTCGCCAGGAACAGGCCGAAGGCGGCCATGATCATGAGGACAGCAATGTAGTAGATCTCCTGCGGCCAGATCTCGATCCAGAAGAAGTAGGCGCGGCGGTTCGGCAGGTCGATCAGCAGGGCCTGGTCCGGCACCCCCAGCCCGCGGTCCCAGCGCAGCCAGGGCGCCAGGTAGTAGAGGCCGAGGAAAAGGATCAGCGCGATCCACTTGATGCGCCGGACATTGCCGCGGATGCTCTTGGGATAGACCTTGACCCGGCCCGCGTAGAGCGGCCCTTTCTTCTGCTCCTCGCGAGAGAGAACGTCTTCGGTGGCGACAAGGTCGCTCATCAGTTTAGTCCTCAGCCAGCATCACTCGGCAAGCCGTCTTGCGCGGCTCAAATGGTCGTGTGCCGAGACCACGTTATGGCTGACCGCCGCCCAAGGAATGCACATAGACGGTCAGCATCTTGATCGAGTCCGGATCGAGCCGGCCGACCCATGGCGACATTTCGCCGTGCTGGGGCTTGCGGATCTGGGCAATGATCTCGTCCCGCTCGCCGCCATAGAGCCAGATCTGATCGTTGATCCGGGGCGCGCCCTGGCTGGGATCGCCCTCGCCCGCCTCGCCGTGGCAGGCGGCACAGTTGTCGGCGTAAATCTCAGCCCCCGCCGCGGCCGCCGCTTCGTCCTCGGCCCGCCCGCTGAGCGACAGCACGAAGTCCGCCGCCGCGGCGATCTCCTCGGCGGGCAAGATTTCGTCGGCGCCGAAGGCCGGCATCTCCGAGAAGCGGGTCTCGTCGTGCTCGGAGCGTATGCCGTAGAGGATGGAGGTCTCGATGTCGTCGAACGTTCCGCCCCACAGCCAGACGTCGTCGCCCAGCGCCGGATAGCCGTGCTGGCCCGCACCGCCGAGGCCGTGACAGGGTGCGCAATTGTCGGCGAAGAGCGAGCGCCCGCCAGCCAAAGCGAAACTGAGCAGCTCAGGATCGCCGGCGATCTCGTCGGTCGTATGGGCGGCAACACCGTCGCGATAGACCGCCTGGCGCTCGTAGGCCACCGCGAGCTTGTCGTCCAAGGCGACCCGGTTGTTGGTGTCGAGCAGTCCGTCGAAGCCGGGAATCGTCGGATAGAGCACGTAATAGACCAGGGAATAGGCGATGGTGGCATAGAGGATGTAGAGCCACCACCTAGGCAGCGGCGTGTTGAGCTCCTTGATCCCGTCCCACTCGTGGCCGGTGGTCTCTGTGCCAGTGATGGAGTCCTTTTCGACCTTGGTCGGCATGTCAGCTATTCCTCACCATCGTCCCTCAGCGGTATCCGCCCGTGTTCCTCCATCTCGCGTTTGCGCTTGGGCCAGTAAACCCAGGCCACGATGCCGACGAACAAAGCCATCATCCAAACCACCCAGAGGCTGCGCAGGGTCTCGAAAAATCCCTCCATGGCCGCGTCCCCCGGGCTACTGTCTAAAGTCGTCGGTCGTGTAGTCGGCGAAGTCCACCATGCGGCCGAGGATCTGCAGGTAGGCCACCATGGCATCCATCTCCGTCAAGCTCTTGGGATCGCCGTCGAAGTCGCCGACCACCGCCTTGGGATAGCGTTCCAGCAAAGCCTCGTGGTCCCCGTCGGGGTCCGCCTGGGCCAGCAGATCCTGCCGGGCGGCCTCGATCATGACGTCGCTGTAGGGCACGCCGACAGCCCGGTTGGCCTTCAGGTGTTCGGCGATGTCGTCGGTCTTCACCAGCCGGTCCAAGAGGAACTCGTATGGCGGCATGACGGTTTCCGGGACCACCGCCCGCGGATCCGCCAGATGCACGACTTGCCACTCGTTGGAGTACTTGCCGCCGACCCGCGCCAGGTCCGGCCCGGTGCGCTTCGAGCCCCACTGGAAGGGGTGATCGTAGATGCTCTCGGCGGCCAGGCTGTAAGGACCGTAGCGTTCCACCTCGTCGCGGAACGGGCGCACCATCTGACTGTGACAGGTGTAGCAGCCCTCACGGATGTAGATGTTGCGGCCGACCAGCTCCAGCGGCGTATAGGGCCTGACGCCGCGCACCTTCTCGATGGTGGACTCGACGGTATAGAGGGGCACGATTTCCACCAGCCCGCCGATCGAGACCGTGACCAGGATCAGGATCGCCATGAGGATCACGTTCCGCTCGACCTTCTTGTGAGAAAACATGGCGCGCGCCTCCTATTCGGCCGGCTGGGCAGCGGCGGCCGGGCCTTCGGCCGCCACCTCGCCGCGCGCCGTGCGCCAGAGGTTGTAGGTCATGATGAGGGCACCCGCGAGGAACAGCACGCCGCCCAGCGCCCGGATCACGTAGTAGATGTGCATCTCCTGCACGGTCTCGACGAAGGAGTACTGCAGGAACCCGAGGGAGTCGTAGGTCCGCCACATGACGCCCTGCATGATGCCGGAGACCCACATGGAGGTGATGTAGAGCACGATACCGAGGGTGGCGATCCAGAAGTGGTAGTTGACCAGCTTCTCGGAGTAGAGCCGGCTAGCGCCCCATAGCCGCGGCACCAGGAAGTAGACCGCGCCGAAGGAGACGAAGGCGACCCAGCCGAGAGCGCCCGAATGCACATGCCCGATGGTCCAGTCGGTGTAGTGGCTGAGGGCGTTGACCGTCTTGATCGACATCAGCGGGCCCTCGAAGGTCGACATGCCGTAGAACGCCACGGCGACCACCAGGAAGCGCAGGATGGGATCGGTCCTGAGCTTATCCCAGGCGCCCGAGAGGGTCATGATGCCGTTGATCATGCCGCCCCACGACGGCATCCACAGCATCAGCGAGAAGGTCATGCCGAGGGTCTGGGCCCAGTCCGGCAGGGCCGTGTAGTGCAGGTGATGGGGGCCGGCCCAGATGTAGAGGAAGGTGAGCGACCAGAAGTGAATGATGGAGAGGCGGTAGGAATAGACCGGACGCTCGGCCTGCTTGGGGATGAAATAATACATGATGCCGAGGAAGCCCGCGGTCAGGAAGAAGCCGACCGCGTTGTGGCCGTACCACCACTGGGTCATGGCGTCCTGCACGCCGGCGAAGAGGGAATAGCTCTTGGCCCCGGTCCAGGACACCGGCACCGCCAGGTTGTTCACGATGTGCAACATCGCGACGGTCACGATGAAGGCCAGATAGAACCAGTTGGCGACGTAGATGTGGGGCTCTTTGCGCTTGATGATGGTGCCCACGAAGACCACCAGATAAAGCACCCAAACCAGGGTCAGCCAGATATCGACGTACCACTCCGGCTCGGCGTATTCACGGCTCTGGGTCACCCCCAGGACGTAGCCCGAGGCCGCCAAGACGATGAACAACTGATAGCCCCAGAACAGGAAGCCGCCGGCCAGCGCGCCGCCGAACAGCCGCGCCCTGCAGGTCCGCTGAACCACGTAGAGGGAGGTTCCGAGGAGCGCATTGCCACCGAAGGCGAAGACCACGGCGGAAGTGTGGACCGGGCGCAGGCGCCCGAAGGTGGTCCACGGCAAATCCAAGTTCAGGAGAGGGAAGGCCAGCTGCAAGGCGATCACCACGCCGACCAGAAAGCCGACCAGACCCCAGAAAACCGTGGCGATCGTGAAGAGGCGAACGGAACTCTCTTCGTAAATCACCTCGCCCTGGCCCAAACCCCGAGTCTCAGAGACCGCCATATACGCTGCCCCCCACAGATGACTGCCCACAGAAATGCCTCGATACGGAATACACCCGGCTCGGACATTGATATCGATCAATTCCTGCCGTCGATTGCTTTGGCAGGATGCATCGCAGATACTATCCGGGGTTTCGCCGGATCGAAAGCCGCGCGATGATCTCGGGAACATTCTGGCCTGGGTAGAAGGCCTCGGGCGAAATGTCTGGGCCTGTGGATCGGGTGCGGTTGAAGGGATGGAAATGCCGAAGGTTCGTAAGGGAGACGCCAGATGAGCGATGTCGTACCGGTGTCAGCGGTTCCCATGCCGCGGATCCGCAGGCGCGACCTGGACCGGCCGTGGCAGTGGCTGAACGCCGGTTGGGGCGACCTGCGGAAGGCGGGTCCGATCAGCCTCATGTACGGTTTGGCCTGCAGCCTGGCCGGCGGCATCTTGACAGCGGTGATCTGGGCGCTCGACTGGCTGCATCTGGTGCTGCCCCTCATGGCCGGCTTCATGTTCATGGGGCCGCTGCTCGCGGTCGGGCTCTACTATGTCAGCCGCGAGCTCGAGGCCGGCAACAAGCCCCGGCTCGTCGATTCCATGATGGCCTGGCGCAGCAACCCCCAGCAGCTCGCCCTCATGGGCCTCGCCCTCATGCTGTTCATGCTCGCCTGGATCCGCATCGCGCAGATTATTTTCGCCCTGTTTTTCGCCGAGAACCCGCCGCGCCCGGAGGTCGAGTTCATCATCGACGTGTTTCTGACCGCCGAGAGCATCCCATTCCTGACCGTGGGAACCATCGTGGGCGGTGTGCTGGCGGCCATCGTGTTCTCGATCAGCGTGATTTCGATTCCTCTGCTGGTCGACAAGCCGGCCAACGTCCTGACCGCCATCGCCACCAGCGTGGCGGCGGTGCGGGAGAATTTCTGGACCATGGCGCTTTGGGCCTGGCTGATCGTGCTGTTCGTCGGGGCCGGCATCGCCACCTTCTACGTGGGGCTGATCGTGACCATGCCCTTGATCGGGCATGCCACCTGGCATGCCTACAAGGACCTGGTGGTGTGGGACGAGGACTAGGCGCGCGCGCCGGGGAGAGTTGATCCGTGCAGACCATCGCACTCTGGGCTTGGGGCTTCGTTGCCGGGCTGATCGCGCTGGCCGGCCTGCTCATGGCCGGCGGCGCCAAGGATGGCGAGTTCGCCTTTGCCGGCTTTCTCTTCCTGGCATTCGGCGTGGGCTACGTCTTTTATCTGATCAGACGCTACGGACCCGGCGGACCCGGGGAGTGAAGCGAGGCTCCGCGGAACGCTGGCCGCGGACTTTGCGCCTCCTCCACCGAGGCCTCGTCTCACCGCGCGTCCTCGCTGGAATTTGACAGACCTTGAGCCAACCCAACAGCGTCGACGCCTATTCGCCCGCCGAAATCGCCCAGCGGGTCGAACGCGCCGGCGTGGCCAAAGCGGGACTGGCGACGATCCCGACCCTGGTGCTGGCGGTTCTCGCCGGTGCCTTCATCGCCTTCGGCGCCATGCTCTACGTTGTGGTGACCACCGACAGCGGCCTCGGCTTCGGCCCGGAGCGCCTCTTGGGCGGGCTCGCCTTCTCCCTCGGCCTCATCCTGGTGCTGGTCGGCGGCGCCGAGCTTTTCACCGGCAACAGCCTGATCGTCTTCGCCTGGGCCGACGGCAAGATCACGGCCGCACGGCTGCTGCGCAACTGGGGGCTGGTCTATTTCGGCAACTTCGCAGGCGCGACCGCCACCGCCTTCGCGGTCCATTGGTCTGGCATCCACGGCCTCGCCGACGGCGCGGTGGGCGGCACGGTCATGAGAATCGCCGAGGCCAAGGTCGCGCTATCGCCGCTCGAGGCCTTCGTCCGCGGTATCCTCTGCAATGTGCTGGTCTGCCTCGCGGTCTGGCTATGCTTCAGCGCGCGGCGGGTGACCGGCAAGATCCTCGCCATCGTGTTTCCCATCGCCGGATTCGTCGCCCTCGGCTTCGAGCACTCGGTGGCCAACATGTACATAATCCCCGCAGGTTGGCTGGCCGGCTCCGAGTCGGTCACCCTGGGCGGCTATGGCGCCAATATCCTTGTCGTCACCGCCGGCAACATCATCGGCGGCGGCGTCTTGGTGGCCCTGGTCTACTGGCTGGTCTACGGCAAGCGCCTCGAGGACACGGCTTAGGAGTTACTCGTCGCTTCGACGAACCACTCGCGGCGGCGTGTTGCCAACGTGCTTGGCATTCGCGATCACGTCACAGAACGGCAGACCGCGCATTTCTTCCTTGGGCCAGGTTTGAACCTTGAAGATCATCGCGGGTACACCGGGCTCGCCATGGCTCAAGGGCATGAGGATCCGCCGGGTCCGCAAATGCCCGCCGAAATCCCAGCGGAAGGCACTCTCCGAGTAAACCGCTTCGCGGTTATCCATTAAGACACGAAAGTGATTCAGCATGTAGTCCCGGTAGTCGCCATCGGTGAGTTCGACCGTGGTCTTGCCTTTCAGGCTGACGCCGAAGTTCTCGTCGAACTCTTGCCCCGCAAGTCGGAAAACGGCGTCGGCCCCATCGTCCACGATCTCGAGCAGCGCGACATTCGAGAGGATCTGCTTGGGCATCTGCACAGGATCGACGTCGCGCCGATCCGGGATCGCATCCACTCTGGGCAAGTTCATCCAATAGTCGAACCCTGCCGCAAGAATTGGGTCGTCGGCGAACGCGTTCATGTCGCTACCCTCTAGGTGCCGTTCGAAACGGCACTTGTATCTCGACGCATATACCGCAAAGCCAGGCCGTGCTCAACGCTTCCTGCCGAGCCCTTGGGCCGATCGAGGTCGGCCGCCACCCGGGCCGCGGCCGGCCAGCGCCGCTTACCATCGCGCAGCTAACGCGTTCTTAAACCTGGGGGTGCATGCTCTAGTGCCCCTTCAGCCCGGAGCCGTCCCAATGAGCCTCCCCCAAAGCGCGCCGCACGACGAACCGCTTCCAGAAAGCGATGGCGAAGCCGCCGCAGACCACGGCGGAGGATTGATCGCCGGCCTGCGGGACGACGGCAATAGGCTCGCCGCCACACGCGGCGTCCTGATTGGAACGGTCTTGGGGATAACACTCTGGGCCGCAATCCTATGGGGTCTGTTCTAGGCGAGGCCGCCCTGACTCGACGGCGTTCAGCGCCACGACCGGATTGGGTAGCAAAAAATTCAGCCGCCGTTAGGACATTGTTAACCGGCCAAACCGGTATGATTCCGAGCCGCCGTCCGGTGCCGACGACGGGACCCCAGAGTCGTGAATCCGAAGGATCTCCGCAGCCGCATGGCCGTATGGTTTTTGGTGGCCGGGCTAGCGGTCTACCTGGCTGGCTTGGCCGCGGGCTTGGTGTGGGGCCTTCACTGGCTGCTCAGTTAGGGCCGACCCCGCCAGGCCCCCCTCGCCGTCACCGGCTTAACCGGGTTGTCTCAGCCCTTCGGCGTTGCGACGGGCTGAGCTTTCCCTTCGACTGGTCCGGATCGGTCCCCGCGGCTGTGCGATGTGAGGCAATCAGGACACGGTCCCAAGTCATCGGCTGCACATCTCGCAATAGTACCTGATCAAAATACGCGATCCCCTTGATAAAGCTAATGAAATCTGAGAAACGCAGTGATAATCGGATACCTACGTCCTTCCACCAACTCATCCCATCCCCTCCCGACATGAGCTTTGCCCATATCGGGTAAGTATAAATCACCTGAGTTCAATGGGAATATATTTTAGGTTAACAACTATGGTTAAAATATTGAATCGCCGAGATAAAAGTAAACCCTTTGCGGCCAGACCATGGCGGCGTGCGAATGGTCTCGCCTTCTGGCAGGCTTACGGCAGGGGGGCCGGGGCGCGGGCCCAGGCCGCTTGGCTGGAGCGCGGCGCCGTGCGGTTGCTTTCCAGGGCGCCGTTAGCCAAGAGTCGGCCGACAACGATGCCGTAGCTGGTCTCCACTTCGGCGCGGACCAGGGCCCACCGGCCGGGCGCGATCTCGGCGGCCCAGATCGTGCGGCCGAGCGGTGTCTCCTCCTCGGAATCGCGCCAGCGGGGCTGTTCGCGCCAGAAGCCGCCGATCCGCTCGAAATCCAAGGCACAGCGGGTCGCCACGCCCTCGTAGGCCCAGGGCCGGTCGGCGACGAGCCGCTCTTCGCCCAGGTGCGTGACCGAGACATCGTAGCGCCGCCGGCCGTCCCAGATCTTGGCCGCGGCCTCGCAGCGCCCGGTTTCGGCCAACCGGTCCAGGACCGACAGCACCACGGTCAGGGGATCGCTGGTCCCGAGCGTGGCGGCCTCCGGCACCGGCGTCACCTTCTCCGGGTCCGGCGGCGGCTCGGCCTCGGTGCGCGGCGCCGCGGCGCCGGCCCAGTCGACCCGCGTCCGTCGGGTGTTCTCGTTCCAGGTCCCCCGGTTGCGGTGGACCAGCGGCCGGCGGCCCTCCTTGCGCAGCAGACCTTCGGTCTCGGCCCGGCCCGCCCAGGAGACGAAGACGTCCAGGACGCCCCGGGTGCGCCCGTCGCCGACCAGATGGTAGCGGGACTCCGTTTGGCTATAGGACACTTCCGCTTCGGCGATCGTCAGATGCCCCCAGCCGACGAGATAGTCGAGGCTCAGGGTCTCACCCCGCGCGCCCGTCGCAGCGAATAGACCGAGCAACGCCGCCAGGCCCGGGCCCGCCATGGTCCGCAGCGACGAGCGGCTTTGCGCCCTCGCCGCTCCGACTCTCTGAATCGCGCGATCCTGTCCCATGGCCCGCACTATAAGCGGAGCCGCCGGGCGAAAGAAATGCCCCGACGTTCATTTCAGCGCTGGAGACCCAAGGCGGCCGGAATCGGGCATCCTCGCCTGTTCAAGGCCCCGCCGCTCCAGTAGCCTCGCGACCGATGCGGACCGCCGGCACGCCCGCCGGCCCGCCAGGCCTTTTCCGGAGTCGCCGGCATGGAGATCTTCGTGCAGATTTTGGTCGTGCTGGTCCTGGCGCGCCTGTTCGGCGAAGCGGCCGAGCGGCTCGGCCAGTCGGCCTCGGTGGGCGAACTCCTGGCCGGCATCGCCCTGGCGCTCGCCGGCCTCTATCTCGCGCCCCTGACGCCCTGGCTGTCGGGCCTGGCGGAGCTGCAGGAGAGCGCCGTCCTCGCTCACCTGGGCACGCTCGGCATTTTCTTCCTGGTCCTCATGGCCGGCATCGAGATGCAGCCCAAGGAGATCGCCGAGACCTCGAAGGCGGCCTTCCTGGTCGCCCTCGGCGGCATGCTGGTGCCGCTGGCGGCGGGCTGTGGGCTCGGCTGGCTGATCCTGCCGGA
>CALJXB010000333.1 GCA_937974415.1 uncultured Kiloniellales bacterium | reverse complement strand
GCCGGCCAACCTGAACGAGGCTGTAGGCTGGGTTAACGACGACAACCCCACCGTGGAAATCTTCGATGCCGACGTGCGGAGCGCCGAAGCGGAAGTGGGAATCTCGGAGTCGCCGTTCTATCCCCAGGTCAATCTCGAGGCTCAGACCGCCTGGACCGACAGTGCGGACGGCGTTAATTCCCAAGAGTGGAACAACCAGTTCATGGTCCGCGTGCGGTGGAATTTCTTCCGCGGCGGCATCGACCGGGCGGCACGCCAGGAAGCCTTGGCGCGCATGAACGAGGCGAAAAACCGGCGCCAAGCGTCCCTGGTTGAAGCCCAGAGAGAGATGCGCAACTCCTGGTTTGCGCTTGAGGGCAACCGTCAACAGGTGGAAGACCTGACCGATGCGGTCGTGTTCAGCCGGGAGACGCGCGATGCCTACCGCGAACAGTTCGACGTCGCCCAGCGCACACTGCTGGACGTGCTCGACGCCGAAAATGAGCTGTTCGTCTCCAAAGGGCAGCTCGTCACGTCGCAGATCAACGAAATCTTGGCCAGCTACCGAATTCTGGCCCTGGGCGGTCGGTTGCTGAATAGCCTGGGCGTACAGGCGCCGGAGCAGGCCGTGGTGGTAGAAAAATCCTGGGCGGAAGACGTCGGCTTGTCGCTCGAGGAGTGATCCTTAGGGCTCCCGGTGCCCATCTTAAGACCGACAGACGCCCCTGCCTCCTCCGGCAGGGGCGTTTTCCTTGTGCGGCCGGCCTTGGGCCCCGGGGCCTCGGATTGTACTAAATCACCCATGAATCGGCCCGATGAGCTAGGAAAACAAACGATTTTCAGGCATAATTGTAAGGCCTCTAATTTGCCGCAGCTGACGGGAACCGGAAGCGCTTATTTGGGTGAATGATCGGATGCGTGACGTCGCAAACGACTGGGATGTCGAGACCGCGGGCCTTCTGGGCTCGGCGGAGGCCGACATCGTGGTTGATCCAGCCTCTCTCGAGCACTTGGCGAGCGACGCCAGCCTCGCTCCAAGAACCGCATCCGGCGCCGACGAGGCCCTTGTCCTCACCCTGGAGGACCTCCTGCCCGATGTGGACGGGGCGGTGGTCATGCTGGCCGACGATAGCCTGCCGGTGAACCTGGTGACCGACCAGCCGCTGGCCGGCAGCGGCGTGGTCGACGGGCATGCCAGCGCCGGCGGTGTGGAGGTCGAGGGCCTCTTCTATTACAGCTTTGCCAACGGCCTGACCCTCTACAGCGACACGGATATCGTTATCGTCAATCAGACCGTCGGCACCTGAGCCAATCGTCAGTGATCGGCTGACGCGCTCCAGAATTTCCGCGAAGACCTAAAGCGCGTACGAACCGGTCGACGGCGGAAGACGCGCGGATGCGGCTTTCTCGGGCTTGGCCGCGCCAGCAGCCCGCTTCACGTCGAGCCATAGAACCGCGTAGAATCCTTCCCCGGCATCCGAGCGCAAGGGCACGATGGTCGCCTGGGCGGCGCTCACCCGCCCGGGGCTGAGGCGAAGCACGTGCGCTTTGACGGTGCCCTGGGCGCCGGTGACCATGTCGGTCCAGACCTCGTTCAGGGGCGCGCTGGTGCGCAGCTGCAGGACGTCCGTCAGCTCGCCGCCCGCCAGTACCCGTGGGCCGGGCCCAAGCCAGTGCGCAAAGGCGTTGTTGTATCCCAGGATCGTGCGGCTGCGCGACACGATGACGCCCGGGCTCGGGCAATCGCGGACCAGTGTCAGAAGGCTGTCCCGGGTTGGGTCGAGAATGGCCTCGGCAACGCTCCGCTCGGCCTCCAGCATGCAAACGACCCTGAGATAGGACGAGAGGTTATTGCCGTGGTGGCTCGCGGCCAGACCGGCAATATAGCGGCCCAGGCGGACCCCCTGACGCCCGGCCAGGTATTCGAGGAACTTCCAGAAAACCGATTCAAGCCGGATCGAATAGCGTCGGCCCTGGTACTGAACCACCCGGGGCTTGGGCATCTGCGCGGCAATGGCGGTGCGGTCTTGGCCCCAGTCTTGGCCCCACATGGGAAAGGGTTCCTCCAGCTCCAAAGGAACCCCAGCCTGACAGAAAAAAACTCACAAAATGTTATGCGGTGCGGGGGAAGCAGGAAGTGCCAGGCTGGCTTCGCTCATTCGTTAGCCGGGCGGCAGAGAATGCGCCGTCGCGATGCGATCATGGCCGCCGTATCCTCGCGGTAAGCCTGAAAATAAGGCGCCGCGTCGTGTTCCTCGAGCGCCTGTTCGTCCTGGTAGGCTTCGTAGAGCACCAGCGAGTCCGGCTCCTCCTCGGCTAGCAGGATTTCGAAGCCTCGGCAGCCCGGCTCGTTTGCCAGCACCTTCGCGCGATGCTGGCGCAGCCGTGCCAGGAAGGCATCGCGCTGGCCCGGTTGGGTGCGGATTTCAACGACAAGGGCGATCGCCGGCATGGTGCTCGGATCCTCGGCTGGAACGGGCGCCAGCGCAAGACCACCGGCCCTGTCTCATAGCATCAACCCGCGCGCGGTGAAACCTCCGATGGCCGGCGCCGGGCAGCGTCCGCCTTGCGGTCTTGTCGCCGAGTTTTAGGATTTCAACCGTAACTTGTCCTTAACGCCGATGGGTCACAATGCTGCCCGCCGGCACGCGCATCTGGCCGGCCGGGCGCTGCCCTGGCGGTGCGAATTGTCGGCGGCGCGAAATGTCGGTGGGCCGGATGGTCGGCGCGTTCGAGAGGAGCAGGACTGTGAGGAGACGAATAGGCGTCCTTTTCATCGGCGTGTTGGCAATGTGCGCGACGCTTTCGAGCGCGGGTGCCCTGACCGTCGAGGAGGAGCAGCAGCTCGACGCGCTGTTCAATCAGGCGGCGGACGTTTCCGCCGGCGGCAAGGTCGGCGGTGCAACGATCGCTGCCGAGGGCGGATGGATGCTCCGGGGCGAGGAGGCCTGCACCTACTCCCGCCTGCTGAACGCCGACGTGGTGTGCGGCACCGAGGCCATTGTCTTTCCGCCCGAGGGCGTCGGCATCGACTCGATCTATTTCGGTGCGCCCGAGGACATCGGCCATGTGAATATGGACGACTGGACCGAGGACGTGAACACCCAGATCGACGAGATCTGGGACAGTTACGTCGAAGGGGCGAAGGCGCAGAGCGAACGGATCGGCTACCAGGTCGTACCCGTGAGGTGGGTGCTCTATCCGACCCTGAACAGAGCGGCCAGGGTCATGACCTACGGCATCCTCCTCGACTTCGGCGGGGATGAAGTCATCAATCTGGTCAACGTCAAGTTCACCCGCTCGGGCTATGTGGTCATGGAAGTCGTCACCAACGACGCGTTGCTGGCTGCCAGTTCGGCGAGCTTCGATAGCGTCTCAGTCTATGCCGCCGACACCTACAAGCCCGGCATGGGCTTGCGGTACGCCGATTTCCGGGACGGCGACAAGGTCGCGGCGATTGGCGCCGTCGGCGTGCTGGCATCGGTCATCGGGGTCAAGCATAGCAAGGGTTGGCTGGCGGCCGCGGGCGGCATGATCCTGGTGTTCGCCAAAAAGTTCTGGTTTCTGCTGCTCGCCATTCCGGCGGCGATCTGGGGCGGCATCAAGAAACTGACCGGCGGCGGCTGACCTTCGA
>CALJXB010000332.1 GCA_937974415.1 uncultured Kiloniellales bacterium | reverse complement strand
GCGGATATAGTCGGCACCGGCGAAAACGACGCTGCCGGCCGCGATATGTGGCTCATACTCCTCGCGCTCCTCGATCGTGCATTCCGCTAGTGTTAAGTCCTCTTGGGTGGCGAAACGCTGCACGGCCTGACGGGCAAGGTCGCCATAGGGCATGGGATGGCGGATCACCGCCGCCCGAAGACCTTGGTCGCGTAAACGTTTCGACAGCCACCGGGCGGTTTGGGACTTGCCGCACCCGGTTCGCACGGCGGAGACCGCGATGACCGGCCGGGCGGACTGAATCATCGTCCGGTGCGGGCCCAGAAGGACAAAATCCGCATCTTGCGAGAGCGCGCGGGAGGCCGCGTGCATCACCGTTGCATGGGGCACGTCGCTGTAGGCGAACATGACCTCGTCGATCTCTTGTTCGCGGCAGATCTCTTCCAGCCTGCTATCCTCCAGGATTGGGATGCCCTCCGGATAGGCCGCGCCGGCCAGGGCCGCTGGATAGCGGCGGCCGGAGATGCCAGGAATCTGTGTCGCGGTAAAGGCGACGACCTGATAAGCCGGATTGTCGCGCAGGACCATGTTGAAGTTGTGGAAGTCCCGGCCAGCCGCTCCCATGATGAGGCACCGGCGCTTGGAGATTGATGTCGCCATAAGGGTCCCCGAACTGAGTTAGGTAGTTGGCAGTGGGCGAGCGTTGGTGGCCCTCTGCTAATCGGCGGTCTCTAGCATCTTGGAGAACAGAACGTACCGCTCGCGGTGCCCGGCGGTCTCCAGCAGCACGCGGATGTGTTGATCGAGGAACGTAGAGCCGGCGGCCTCGAGCCGGAATTGCATGGTTTCGCAGCAGTGCTTGGTAGCGATTCTTTCCAAGGCCCCCAGCAAGGCCAACAGCACGAAGTCCCTTTGCCGCTCGATCGTTCCTACGACCACCAGATTGTCGACCGTTAGGATTCGCCCGTCATGCAAGCTGATATCGGTTGCATAACTGGCAAAGCCGAGGATGTTTCCCTGTGTATCCTGAACCGTATGAATACCGCCCAGCTGCGATTCAATTTGAGAAATGCGCTGGCATGCGAAGTTGCGCCAAGCATCCAGCGAGAGGTCCGAAGCAACTAGCCGGACCAACGGATAGGCCTGAGGAACTTGGTCAGGCGTCAGTGCGTGAATCCTGAGACTCGGCATCTTTTCGAATTTCACCGATCGTCAACACAGACTCGCGCACTCCGTGGGTATGTCCTATGATCTGTATCAAATTGATAAGAACAGCGATCGGCTGGATCCGATTTGCTGCGGGATTCTCAACCCGAGGACGGCTCAGCAAGCTTGTGGGCTATACTGTGGGTTGCAGATTAGCGTGAGGCGGGGACGTAAGGAACGGCTCGATGCGGCACCAGGATGAATGAGAATGCCGCGGCTGCTGCGGGTCCGACGGCAGCCATCAATCCATGCGGTGCCTGCCCGGTGCGGGGCCTTGCGGTCTGCGGCGTGCTCGAGCCGGATGAACTCCATGCCCTTGCGGAGATCGTCCATGAAGTGCAACGCGTTCACCGGCAGTCGGTGATCGTCGAAGGTGATGAGGCGCACAATTTTTTCATTGTCACCGGTGGTGTTGCCAGCGTCGAGAAACTTCTCGCTGACGGCCGGCGGCAGGTCGTTGGGTTCCTCTATCCAAGCGATTTCTTCGGCTTGGCCATCGACGGCTGCTACGCTTACAGCGTCACAGCCGTCACCAATCTGTCGCTTTGCCGTTTCGAGCGCCAAAGGTACCTTGCGCTGATTGATAGGTTCCCAAAGCTCGAGCACCGGTTGCTCGGCATGGCGAGCAACGAGCTGGCCGCGAGCCAGGAGCAAATGTTGGTGCTTGGGCGCAAGACGGCGAGGGAAAAAGTAGCTTCGTTTCTTTCCATGCTCTCGGAGCGGAGCCGTCGGCTTGGGCGTCCACCGAGTCCGGTGTGGATACCGATGACCCGAGGCGATATCGGCGACTACATCGGGCTCACCACCGAGACGACCAGCCGCAAGTTCACGCAGCTTCGCAAAGAGGGGCTGATTGCAGTTCTGCCGGACGCCATGATCGAGCTGCTGGACCCGGCCGAGCTGAAGAGAATTGCCGACGGCGGCTGATCAGGAAGGCAAGGCGCGTTCCCTGAAGTCAGTCTGGTCGGCGGCCCGATCGAACACCATCAGCTATTTGACGACGAGACACGGGCACTTGGCGTCCTTGACGAGCTTATGGGACACGCTGCCCAGAAACAGGCTCTTCAGGCCGCCCAGCCCCCGGGACCCGACGGTAATCAGATCGATGCCGTTCCCCTCGGCATAGCGGAGAATCTCGTCGGCAAGATCGCCATCCAAGAAGCTGGTCACCACCTTGTCCAACCCCCGTGAACGCACGCGCGCGGCTGACGCTTCCAGCAGAAGGTCGCCGAACTTCATCAATACATCGTCCGGAACAACAACGATGGGCAGGCCCGTTGCCGGTGTGGCGATCGGCACGATGATATTCGGATTGCTGAGATCCTCTTCCAATTGATCCACGAATTCATACCGCTCGGCGACCTCTCGCAACGATTCGATCGGGACGCCGAGATGACTCACGTGGACGATGCTGAGTTGGGCGCCACAGATCTTTGCCAGGTCGACCGCTAGATCCAAGGCGTTCGAAGACGGGACTGAGCCATCCGATGGAACGAGAATGTTTTTGAACATGTCGTGCGACCTCCGGATCGGGGCGGTGGTGCAACATCCTTGTCAGACGGACCGGAGAGGCGCCGTGATCTGGATCAGGCGGCCTCACGCTGGAGGCGGCTGCTGATCGAGCTTTGGGGTGCTTGCCAATAGGGCCCACCTAGTGGCCGAACCACATTCACCTATATCGACGGGTCTCGCACCCAAAAGAGTCGATCCCTGAGTTGAGCGTCATGTTGCGGCTTACCCCTTGAAGGTTCGAGTTTTGTTCCCATATTTCCAGCAAGGCCGGCAGAAGACTGGCGATTTTCTCCACCCTTCCCAAGACACGGAGTCGACTTGAGAAGACCGCGTGAGCGCTTGCTTGCGTGGAGGTTTTTGGGATTGGAACGACGGAATCGCCCCTGGAGGACGGCCGAACACCCTGGAGGCAGAGAGGGCTTTTTCAGAGCCCGATAGGAAGAGATGAGAGACGAACTTGCACCTTTCATGGCGATGGCCGAGCGCTATCCCATGCTGAGCGCCGGTGAGGAGAACCGCTTGACGCTCGCCTGGCAGAGGCGCGGCGACGAACAGGCATTGGATAATCTGGTCGGAAGCCATCTTCGCCTGGTCATCAAGATCGCCCGGGACAACAGCGGTTATGGACTGCCGATCAGCGATCTGATCGGCGAGGGCAACGTCGGTTTGCTGCAGGCGGCCGACCGCTTCGACCCTGATCGTGGCGTACGTTTTGCGACCTACGCCACCTGGTGGATTCGCGCGATGATCCGCGAGTACGCGCTCTATTCGCGCTCGCTGGTGAAGATGGGCACGACGGCGGCCCAGAAGAAGCTGTTCTTCAATCTGAACCGTCTCAAGACCGAGCTCAAGGTCCTCGACAACGGCGATCTTGAGCCCTCGGTGGTCGGGCAGATCGCCCAGCGGCTGGAGGTTTCGGAGAGCGAGGTGATCCAGATGAACGGCCGCCTGTCGTCACCCGACTGGTCGTTGAATGCGACCGTCGGCGACGAGGATTGGGGTGAGTTTCAGGAGTTGATTGTCGATGAAAGCCCGGACCCGGAAGGTCGGGTGGTCGAGGCGGATCAGACGACCAGGCGCCGCGCCCTCCTGGGCGAGGCGATGGCCGGCCTGAGCGCCCGCGAGCAGCACATTTTGCGCGAGCGGAAACTCACTGAAGAGCCGCAAACCCTCGACCAGCTAAGCCAGCACTACGGCATCTCGCGCGAGCGTGTCCGCCAGATCGAGGCGCGCGCGATCGAGCGGCTGCGCGAGAAGATGCTAGCGGCCGTCGCGGAGGCCCAAGCCGACGCGCGAGATCGGCAGCTCGTTTACGCCGGCTAGAGCAGTATCCGGCCAAATTGAGAGGGGCTCGAGAGGTTCGTTAACCTTCCCGTTCCCGATACAAGCGGTCTTCCAAATCCGCCACGAGGGCCAAGTGTTGCTTCTCGATCGAGGTCAA
>CALJXB010000331.1 GCA_937974415.1 uncultured Kiloniellales bacterium | reverse complement strand
CAGCTGCTGGCGCAGGCGCTCGACCAGGAAGTGCTGAAGGTTGACGACTCCATCCCCGCTTTCCGGCGCGGGCGTGGTCAAGGAGTCCAGGAGGTCCGGATGCTCGGCGAAGAACTCTGGGTGCTGTTCCAGGAAGGCCGCAACCTCGCCAGCGGTCAACGGGTCGCCGACCCGGACCAGCGCCTGGCCCGGCCGACCCGCCGCCCTTTCACGCACGGCGTCGCTCTGGCGCCTTGTCATCGGACGGGTCCGCAACCGGCTGCTTCAGGATCGACTGACCCGTCTTGGCCCAGTCTTTCAGGAACGCGTCCAGGCCCCGGTCGGTCAGGGGATGTTGGAACATGGCCCGTAGCACGGCCGGCGGAACCGTCGCGACATGGGCGCCCATCTTGGCCGCCTCGACCACGTGGATCGGGTGACGCACCGAGGCGACCAGCACCTCGGTGGCGATCTCGGGATAGGCGGTGTAGATCTCCATGATTTCCGAGATCAGACCCAGGCCTTCGGTCGCGATATCGTCGAGCCGGCCGACGAAGGGCGAGACGAAAGTGGCGCCCGCTTTGGCGGCCAGCAGCGCCTGAGCCGGCGAGAAGCAGAGCGTCACGTTGACCATGATGCCGTCGTCGGTGAGCGCGCGGCAAGCCTTGAGCCCGTCCGGCGTCAAGGGCGTCTTGACGGCGATGTTGTCGGCCACTTTTGCCAGCTGCCGCCCTTCCGTCACCATGGTGGCATGGTCGAGCGCTGTGACCTCGGCGCTGACCGGTCCTGGCACGATGGCGCAGATTTCCTTGAGCACCTCGATGAAATCGCGGCCGGTCTTGGCCACCAGCGAGGGGTTGGTGGTCACGCCGTCCAACAGTCCGGTCGAGGCCAGATCCTCGATCTCCGCCACGTCCGCCGTGTCGACAAAAAACTTCATACCTGCTCTACCCTCGTTTCGCCGCCGTTGCGCCGGTTCTTGCGACCCACCGGTTGGCCGCACCACCAAGCTGCGGGCCAAAGCCCAAGCGGCGGTCAAACGCAGACCAAGGCGCTGGGCGCTCGCGGCCCACTCAATTAAAGTGTAACCGATGCCTGATCGCCATGCCAGCACCGCCCGACACGTACGAAAAGCCGCGGGCCGCCCCGAGTCTGGCGGCGCCCGGGCGATTTCGGCCGAGACTCCGGCAAAGCCGCGGGTTTCCGTGCTTTTGCCGCTGCCCCTCGACCAAGCTTACGACTATCTGGTGCCGCCCGAGCTGGCTCTCGCCCCCGGCGATTTCGTGCAGGTACCGCTCGGAAGCCGCGAGCTCATCGGCGTGATTTGGGAACCGGGGCGCGACTCGGGGGAGGTGGCGCCGGAGCGCCTCAGGCCGGTGACGGCGCTCTGCGAGGTTCCGCCCCTGCCGGAGGTCCAGCGGCGCTTCATCGAATGGCTGGCCGACTACGCCATGGTCCCTTGGGGCGCCGTGCTGCGCATGGCGTTTTCGGCCCGCGGCGCCCTCGAACCGCCGAAACCGATCTCGGCGTTTCGCTTGGCCGCAGGGGGATCGGAGATGCCGGGCCTGCGCCTGACCCCGGCCCGGCGGCGCGTCCTTTCGGTGTTGAGCGAAGGGCCGGCGCGCCCGGCCGGCGAGCTCGCCCAGGCGGCGGGGGTCGGGCCATCGGTGGTCAAAGGCTTGGCCAAGCTCGGCGTGCTCGAGGCCGTCGCGCTGCCTCCGCCGCCGGCCTATGCGGCGCCTGACTGGCGGCGTCCGGGGCCCGCCCTGTCGCCGGCCCAGTCGGAGGCGGCAAGCGCCCTCAGGACCGGTGTCCGGCAGGCGGTGGCGGCCGGCGAGGATGAGTCCGCCGAGAGCGATCGCACGGGCTTTTCGGTCACCCTGCTGGACGGCGTTACCGGTGCGGGCAAGACCGAGGTCTATCTCGAGGCGGTGGCCGAGGCCCTCGAGGCCGGCCGCCAGGTGATGGTTCTGTTGCCGGAGATCGCCTTGACGGCCCAGTGGCTCGAGCGTTTCCGTCAGCGCTTCGGCGCCGCGCCGACCCAGTGGCATTCGGACCTCAGCCAGCGCCAGCGCCGCATCGCCTGGCGGGCGGTGGCCGAGGGCGAAGCGCGGGTGATCGTCGGCGCGCGGTCGGCACTGTTCCTGCCCTATCGGGACCTCGGCCTGATCGTGGTCGACGAAGAGCACGACCTCGCCTTCAAGCAGGAGGACGGCGTCGTCTATCATGCCCGGGACATGGCCATCGTGCGGGCCAGCCTGGGTCGGATTCCCGTCGTCCTGGTTTCGGCGACCCCGTCCCTCGAGACCGTCACCAACGTCAAGACCGGCCGTTTCACGTCGCTTCACTTGCCGGAGCGCCATGGCGCCGCGCACATGCCGCGAGTCGAGCTCATCGACCTCAGAGACGATCCGCCGCCGCGCCTGCCGGGCCTCGGCCCGGCCTGGCTGTCCGGCGCCTTGCGTCAGGCGATGGCCGAGACCTTTGCGGCCGGAGAGCAGGCGCTCCTGTTCCTCAACCGGCGGGGCTATGCGCCGCTCACCCTGTGCCGCACCTGCGGCCACCGCCTGGCCTGTCCCAACTGCACCACTTGGCTGGTCGCCCACCGCCTGGCCGGGCGCATCCAGTGCCACCACTGCGGCCATGCCGCGACGCTGCCCGAGGCCTGCCCGGAATGCGCCACCGAGGGGTCGCTGGCGGCCTGCGGCCCGGGGGTCGAGCGGCTCTTGGAGGAGGTGACGGCCCTGTTCCCGGATCAACGGACCAAGATCGTCTCGAGCGACACGCTCGTCGGGCCGACCGCTGCCGCCGAGTTCGTCCGTGCCATGTCGGAGCGCGAGATCGACCTCCTGATCGGCACTCAGGTGGTGGCCAAGGGCCATCACTTCCCTTGGCTCACCCTGGTCGGCGTGGTCGACGGCGACCTCGGGCTCGCGGGCGGCGATTTGCGCGCCGCCGAGCGGACTTTTCAGCTTCTCCATCAAGTGGCGGGCCGCGCCGGGCGGGCCGAGCGGCCGGGCCGCGCCCTGGTT
>CALJXB010000330.1 GCA_937974415.1 uncultured Kiloniellales bacterium | reverse complement strand
TATGGAGGTCGAAGGTCTCCGGCTCCTCCACCTGGCGGATGCGGCGCAGCAGCTCCTGGGTCGCGACGTCGTAGATGGCGATGACGGAATCGTCGGCGCAACCGACGAAGAACTCCGTGCGGTCCTCGCTGAAGTGCATGCCGCGCGGCCGGGCGCAGGTCTCGAAGGTCTTGACCACCTCGTGGTCGGCATTGAGCACCGTGATGGTGCTGCTCTTTTCGTTGCTGATGAAGACCAGGCCGGTGTTCTTGGCCGTCGCCGTGCCGTGGCCAGCGAGCAGCGCGACCACGAAAGCCGCAACGAATCGAGAGGTCCTCATGCCTTGCCGTACCCTGCGCGGTCTTTCGTGCCGTCTCGGCTCTTGTTGGCTGAGGCGCCTCGGAGGGGCGCCCGGCTACCTCATCATACCCATTCTCGGATCGGTGCCAACCGCAGCCAACACGCAATACGTCATCTGGCAGCGCGGTGCGGCGCGTCACGTTGGTGTGTGCCGCGCCGCGCTTTGATTGACATTGGGGAGGCCGGAGGCCTTAAATGGGCGGCCCCAATTTCAGTCGATGGGCAGCCCAGAAGCACAATAAGAACGAGGAAAGCGGGATGAAGAGGTGGAAACGTCCGGTCATCGTAGAGATCCAGGTCGGTATGGAGATCAATCTCTACGTCTGCGCCGAACTCTAAAGTCTTGATCGCCCTCAATCGCCGGTCCAGCATTAACCGTGATTTCGTGATGTGATTCGCGTTCTTGTCCTGGGCGCGGCCGCCGGTGGCGGCTTCCCGCAGTGGAACAGCAACAGCGAGGCCTGCCGGCGCGCCCGCGCGGGCGATCCCTCGGCGCGGCCGGCGACCCAGGCTTCGATCGCGGTGAGCGCCGACGGCGATCGCTGGTTCCTGATTAACGCGTCGCCGGATCTGCGCGAGCAGATCAATCGCCAGCCCCAGCTACACCCCAAGGAGGGCCTGCGCTCCTCGCCGATCGCCGGGGTGGTGCTCACCAACGGCGATGTCGACGCCATCGCCGGCCTGCTGAATCTCAGGGAACGGACGCCCTTCGTGGTCTGCGCCCACCCACGCATTCTCGACGTGCTCGCGGCGAACCCGATTTTTGAGGTCCTGGCGCCGGACGTGGTGCAGCGTTCCACCCTGGCGCTGAACGAGAAAATTCCGCTACGCGGCGCCGACGGACGCGACAGCGGTCTCGTCCTGGAAGCCTTTTCGGTGCCGGGCAAAGTCGCGCTCTTCATGGAAGACGCGAGCCGCGGCGAGAGCTTCGGCACGGAGGAAGGCGATACCATCGGGCTGGAGATCAGCGAGGCCCACGGTGCTTCCCGCCTGCTCTTCATCGCCAACTGCGCTAAAGTGGACGAGGCCGTTAGGGCGCGCTGCCAAGGCGCGTCGCTTGTGTTTTTCGACGGCACCCTTTGGCGGGACGAGGAAATGATCGCGCGCGGCGAGGGCCGGAAGACCGGACAACGCATGGGGCACATTTCCATGGCGGGCGAAGAAGGGTCCATGGCGGCGCTGAGCGGCCTCGACATCGGGCAACGGGTGTTCATCCACATCAACAACACCAATCCGGCCCTGCTCGCCGACCGCCCGGAGCGTCGAGAGATCGAGGCAGCCGGTTGGCAGGTCGCCTACGACGGCATGGAGATTGCCCTGCCATGATCCTCGAGACCGCCGATCAGCTCGAAGCGCGCCTCATGGAGATCGGCGCCGAGCGCTACCACAACAACCATCCCTTCCACCACCTGATGCGCGACGGCGCTCTCGACAAAGGGCAGATCCAGGCCTGGGCGCTCAACCGCTATTACTACCAAAGCCGCATTCCGATTAAGGATGCCGCCCTCATGTCGCGCATGGTCGATCCCGAGTTGCGCCGGGCCTGGTCGCAGCGGGTGGTCGACCACGACGGCACTCGCGAGGGCCCAGGGGAGGGTCGTGGCGGAATAGAAAAGTGGCTGCACCTCTGCGAGCGCCTCGGCCTGGAGCGCACTTACGTGGTCTCGGAGGAGGGCGTGCTTCCCGCCACCAAGTTTGCAGTCGACGCCTACGTCCACTTCGTGCGCGAACGGCCGCTCATCGAGGCCATCGCCTCCTCGCTGACGGAGCTTTTCGCGCCCAAGATCATCGGCGAGCGGGCCTCGGCCATGCTGGCCCGCTACGACTTCGTCGACGAGGATACCCTGAGCTACTTCAGCGCCCGCCTGACCCAGGCGCCGCGGGACGCGGATTTCGCGCTCGACTACGTGAAGGCCCACGCCGAGACCCCGACCGCGCGGGACGCGGTCTGCCGGGCGCTCATCTTCAAGACCGATCTCCTCTGGGCCCAGCTCGACGCGCTTCATTTCGCCTATGTCGAGCCCAGGCTTGCGCCGCCGGGCGCCTTCGTTCCCGTGGATCAATGAGGCACAGCACATGTCGGACGAAATCGCAGCGAGCCCGTCAGCGAAGCCCACACTGAACCCCAAGGGGAGGCCCAAACTGCAATCCTTCGTGCGACTGCAGCACGACGACGCCCGTGAGCGCTGGGTGCTTCAGGCTCCGGAGCGGGTGCTGGTGCTTGACGAGACGAGTAGGGATATCGTCGTGCTGTGCGACGGCAAGCTGAGCATCGGCGATATCGTGGATCGCTTCGTCGCAATCTATGAGGCGCCGCGAGACGTGATCGAACACGACGTGGAGGCCGTGATACAACTCCTTCAGGACAAGGGCGTGCTGACGGTCGAGGCGTGACAGCAGCGACGGTCGTCGCTTGCTCGGGGAGAGGGGCATGACGGAGGCCAATTTGGGCAACGGCCAGGCAGAGCGGGCCTTGAAGCCGCCGCTTGCCATGCTGGCCGAGCTCACCCACCGCTGTCCCCTGCAATGCCCCTATTGCTCGAACCCCCTGGAGCTCACTCGGCGCAGCGACGAGCTCGAGACTGAGGAGTGGGCCGACGTGTTCCGCCAGGCCGCGGCGCTCGGCGCGCTGCAGGTCCACCTGTCCGGCGGCGAGCCCACGGCGCGCAAGGACCTGCCGGCCTTGGTGGCTGCGGCCCACGGCTGCGGCCTTTATACCAATCTGATCACGGCCGGCGTCTTGCTGTCGCGCGACGGACTCGTCGAGCTGGCGGCGCAGGGCCTCGATCACGTCCAGCTCTCGATCCAGGACAGCGAGCCGGTGGGTGCTGAGCGGATCGGCCACCTTCAAGGCGGCCACGCCCGCAAGCTGGCCTTCGCCGCCTGGGTCCGCGAAACGGGGCTGCCGCTCACCGTGAACGCCGTCGTGCACCGCCAGAACCTGGATCATCTCGAGGACATCATCGCCCTGGCCCACGGCCTCGAGGCCCATCGGCTCGAGATCGCCCACGTGCAGTACTACGGCTGGGCGCTCCAGAACCGGGCGGCGCTGATGCCGACCCCGGAGCAGGTCGAGCGGGCGAGCGCGGTGGCCAAGAAAGCGCGTGCGGATTTGCGCGGCAAGATGGTCATCGACTATGTGGTGCCCGACTACCACGCCCGCCGGCCAAAGCGCTGCATGGACGGCTGGGGCAATCAGTTCTTCGCCGTCACGCCGCGCGGGCGCGTGTTGCCCTGCCACGCCGCCGAGACGATCACCGGCCTCGGCTTCTCCTCCGTGCGCGAGCGGCCGCTCGCCTGGATCTGGGAGCACGACGAGGCCTTCAACAAGTTCCGCGGGGTCGAGTGGATGCAGGAACCCTGCCGCAGCTGCGAATTCCGCGAGCGTGACCTCGGCGGTTGCCGATGCCAGGCCTTCGCCCTGACCGGCGATGCCGCGGCGACCGATCCGGTTTGCGAGTTTTCCCAGCATCATGAGGCACTTACGGCTGTGGCCGCAGGCGGCTGCGAGGCCGGGTCCGAAACCGAATTGCCCGGCTCGGAGTCCCGGTTCGTATACCGCCGGTAAGGCGCGCCGCTCGGCATATCTCGGCACGGTGTCAATTCGTCGCCGATCTGGCCGATATCGGCCAATGCTCGAGATCTTGGCTCTCGATAAATTGTGCCGGAGGGTGTATGAATGGATCGTCAAGAACGCCCCGTCGTTTGCTATCATTGACGGGCGAAGCATCCTAAAGAGATGCGGTCTCCGATTCGTTGGAGGGCTCAACAACGAAGGAGTAAGACATGAAGCAGTGGAAACGTCCGGTGATCGTAGAGATCCAGGTCGGTATGGAGATCAACCTCTACGTCTGCGCCAAACTCTGAGGATCCGACGCCGCTCCTGCGAACGGTTTTTGATGCCGGACCTGATTGCTTTCGAGATCGGGTTTCGTTTCAGTTCGGCTGCAGTTCAAGACGATTTTGCGGGAGCCGGCGGGGTACGGCCGCATGAACCTGCCATGCCTCATGCCCTAATACGTGGTCAGGCCTGAGCGTCCGGCCCAAAAAAGCAGGTCTATCGGGCCGCCCGTCATGGGGGCGGTTTCCGGTCAAACAGGGAGGCAAATCATGACACAACGCTCGCGCTTAATGCGTGGTCTTGCCGGTGCGGCCGCGGGGGCCGCGATGCTGGGCCTTACGCCCATGGCCGTTCAGGCCCAGGAAGTGGATAGCGGCACCCTCTACGGCGACATGCACACGGTAACGCAGGACCTGTTGAACCTTGCGGCCGGCGACGGCAACAACTTCCTCCACACCAACGGCAACTATGAGCAGACGCGCTATTATCCGGCGCGCCAGATCAACACCTCCAACGTGCATAAGCTGCGGCCGGCCTGGATCTTCCAGACCGAGGTGGTGGAGACCATGGAGACCTCGCCGATCGTCGTCGACGGCGTGATGTACGTGACCACAGCCTTCAGCCACGCCTACGCGCTCGATGCCAAGACCGGCCAGCAGATTTGGCACTACCGGCACAACATGGGCCCCGTCACGACCTTCTGCTGCGGTCCGAACAACCGCGGCGTCGCGGTCTACGGCGACATGGTCTACCTGGGAACGCTCGATGCCAAGCTGGTGGCGCTCGATGCCAAGACCGGCAAGCAGGTCTGGGAACAGCAGATCGCCGAC